>CAZTVB010000435.1:0-2958 GCA_964616315.1 uncultured Rikenellaceae bacterium | reverse complement strand
GGTTCGTATTTCTTTAAGATTGGCCATTTACAAACGTTACTTATAATTTTTGGCAACTTCCTCGGCTAGATTCGTTAATGAATCGGCAATTTCATCGGTAAATTCTCCAATAGCAACTCTTGCCATTTCCTGTTTTAATGCAATTTGAGCACGATTCAAAAAATCCTTTTCAAATTCTCCAATTTTGGACACAGGAACATTTCGGAGCAAGCCCTTTGTTCCACAAAAAATAATTGCAATTTGCTGCTCAACGGGAAGCGGCTGATACTGTCCTTGTTTAAGAATTTCAACATTTTTCGAACCTTTATCTAAAACAGCTAGGGTTGCAGCATCCAAATCGGAGCCAAATTTTGCAAAGGCCTCTAACTCCCTGTACTGTGCTTGGTCGAGCTTAAGCGTTCCGGCAACTTTGCGCATCGACTTAATCTGAGCCTTCCCGCCCACTCTCGAAACTGAAATACCTACGTTAATGGCGGGGCGTACACCGCTATTAAACAAATTGGACTCCAAAAATATCTGTCCATCGGTAATAGAAATCACATTGGTAGGAATGTAAGCCGAAACATCACCTGCTTGAGTTTCGATAATCGGCAATGCAGTAAGCGATCCTCCACCTTTAACTAAAGGTTTTAGAACTTCGGGAAGATCGTTCATCTTCGAAGCGATTTCGTCGGAGGCTATAATTTTAGCGGCACGCTCAAGAAGTCTGGAGTGAAGGTAGAAAACATCCCCTGGGTATGCTTCACGTCCTGGAGGGCGACGAAGCAATAGAGACACTTCGCGATACGAAACTGCTTGTTTCGATAAATCATCATAAACAACTAATGCGTGTCTTCCGGTATCTCGAAAATATTCACCAATTGTAGCACCTGCAAATGGTGCATAAAATTGCATTGCTGCTGGGTCGGATGCAGTTGACACAACTATTGTTGTATACTCCATTGCACCATTCTGCTCCAAGATACGTGCAATATTAGCCACGGTTGATCCTTTCTGGCCAATAGCAACATAAATACAATATACAGGATCGCCTTTAAGATAATTATTACGCTGATTAATTATTGTATCTATTGCGATTGCAGTCTTTCCGGTTTGTCTATCACCAATTATCAACTCTCGCTGACCTCGACCTATTGGTATCATGGAATCGATAGCCTTTAATCCTGTTTGAAGAGGTTCAGTAACAGGCTGACGGTATATAACTCCAGGCGCTTTACGTTCAAGAGACAAATTGTATACCTTTCCTGTTATAGCGCCCTTTCCGTCTAGCGGTTCTCCCAGTGTATTAATAACTCTTCCAAGAAGACCATCGCCAACGTTTACTGAAGCAATTTCACCAAGACTTTTAACTCTATCGCCTTCCTTAACCTTCTCGGTATCGCCAAGTAAAACAACTCCGACATTATCTTCCTCGAGGTTTAAAACGATCCCCTTAATACCCGATTCGAACTCTACCAGTTCATTTGACTTTACTTTGTTTAACCCATATATGCGAGCAATTCCATCACTAACCTGAAGAACAAATCCTACTTCTTCAAACTTTGTTTTCTGATTAAGGTTTGCAAGCTCGTTTTTAATTAGTTCGGAAATCTCCGAAGGTTTTATTTCTGCCATATACTTAACTTTTACTTATTTGGATTGGGTTAAGCCAAACGATTTTTTGAATTGCAAAAGTTGACCCGTTACGCTATAATCCATTATTTTACCCTCAACTATCAATATAAAACCTGCAATTAGTTGTGGTTTAATTGTAACTGTTAGTTCAGTTTTCTTGTTGAAATGCGATTGAATTAAATTGTTAATTGTATTTAACTCATTATCGGTTAAAGGATTAGCGCTTTCTACTTGAACATCAACTATGCCCTTTTCAGAACGGTACAAATCCCTAAAAAGAAGTAAAGAGTTTAACAAATATTCAAACCTCCCTTTTTTAACAATAATGCTTATAAACTCGTAAAAAGCAGGATTAATTGAATCTGCAATTACTTTCTTAAGAACATCTACCTTTTTATCAGAAACAATAAGCGGATTATTTATAAGTTCGCTTAACGATTCGGAATCCTTTAAAATATGAATCAAGGTTTGAGCATCGGCATAAAAAACCTCGTCCAATCCACGTTCATTGGAAAATTTAAATAAACCCCGAGCATACCTAATAGCAACTCTTCCGCTATTCATAATATAATTGTTTCCAAAAAATTAATTTTTCGACATCTCCTTTAGCAACTCATTAATGTAATCGGTTTGCTTTTCTTTGTCGGTAAATTGTTTGCGCAAAATCTTTTCTGAAAGTTCAAGGGCCAGAGATGCAACGGTAACATATAGTTCCTTTTTTGCAGCCTCCTTCTCCTGTTTGATTATCTCTCGGGCTTTTTCGATCATTTTCTGCGATTCGGCCCGAGCCTCTTCCTTAGCCTCTTCAATTAGTTTTTCCCTAAATGCTTTGGCTTCCTGAAAATCACGTTCTCGTTCAAGCCTTGCTTTCTCAGCAAGTACTCGATTGCTTTCTTGTATTCGGGTCAATTCAGCCCGAGCCTCATCGGCTTGTTTTAATGCTTTAGCAATAGATTCCTCCCTACTTTTTAGACCCAAAAGAATGGGTTTCCACGCAAATTTTCGTAGAATGAAAAGCAGAATGGAAAATGATAGCATTGTCCAAAAAAGCAAACCATAATCAGGGGTTACCAAGCCCATAGCAAACGATTATAGGAATAGAACTAAAGCACAAATAATGATAGCAAAGAAAGCAACACCCTCAATTAGCGCAGCTGAAACAATCATGTTTGCACGAATATCACCAGCAGCTTCGGGTTGACGAGCAATAGCCTTGAGGGCTGATTCACCAATGCGTCCAATGCCAAGACCTGCAGCAATTGCTGCCATTCCAGCGCCGAATGCAGCACCAACTTTTGCCAACTCAAGGCTTGCCTCTGCGGCCTGTAAAATTATTGATAAGGT
>CAZTVB010000434.1:0-2963 GCA_964616315.1 uncultured Rikenellaceae bacterium | reverse complement strand
TAAAACTTCTCATTCTAACCCTAAGTTCTTTTAGTAGTACAGGATTTACATTCATAATATTCACTTCCTTATATTATTAATTACGAAACCTCAGCCTTTTCCGTTACCTTCATAAATACATCTTCCAAATTATGCTCGTGGTAGTTTAGTTTATACACGTCCACGCCTTGTTCCACTAGATATCGGTTGATTGATGCTGTTTGCTTTTCGTTCTCAATATCCAATTCTAGTGTCGAATTATTATTGTGGACTGCATTAATTCCTTGTGTTTGGAGTAGTTGCTTTGCGAGGGCTACATCGCCAACCTTTAATTCTAGTCTTTTGGAATTTGCCAGGGTTAGCTGATTTAGTGTACCCTGAAAAGCCAACTCTCCATTATGAATTAATCCAACATGGGAGCACATCCGTTCAATTTCGGCAAGCATATGGCTCGATACAAATATTGTTATCCCTTTCTCGGTGTTGAGTTTTATTAAAAGTTCACGAATTTCCTTAATTCCGTTAGGGTCTAAGCCATTTGTGGGCTCATCGAGTATTAGTAGTTCTGGGTTGTGAATTAATGCTTGTGCAATGGCAATCCTTTGTTTCATGCCAAGAGAATATTTTTTCACAAGACGTTTTCGGGCATAGGTCATTCCCACGGTTTCGAGCACCTCGTCAATGCTGATTTTGGTGGTTCCGTAGTAGCGTTGGGCTATTCTAAGGTTTTCTTCGCCAGTAAGGTGTCCGTAAAGTGTTGGTTGCTCAACAAATCGCCCAAGGCGTTTCAGAACAGAAAGCCGATTTTTAGTAACATCCTCTCCAAACAAAAAAACAGAGTCGTGCTTTGTCTGGTACAGATTAAGCAAAACCCTTATCAGTGTGGTTTTTCCTGCTCCGTTAGGACCCAAAAAGCCGAATAAACTTTCCTTGGGCACACTCAAACTCACGTCTTTTAGAATTTGTGTCGACCCAATTGCAAAGGATAAATGCCTAGTTTCGATAATTGAATTATTTTCCATTGTTTTTTTGAATTTTTACCAAAATTCTATTTTCGTTATGCCCATTGCAAATTAATTACACCACGGCGCTCCAATTGGGTACAAATTGTTCATTGGAAATCACAAAGCCGTTGGTACATGAAATTTGCCCGTTGGTACATCCATTTATCCGATGTGTACTTTTTGATGATTTAGATTTCCGCAAATCGTAATTTTCTTAGTAATTTGGCGCTATGCAAAAAATTAAGAGACGTAAACTTTATATTGCCGGTCATGTTATAGCGTGGGTACTTATATCGATGCTACCATTCTATTTCAATGCAAAGACTTTACTTAGCCAGCCCGATTTTGTTATAGATTGGTACAAAGGTGTAGCCCTTAACGTTGCCTTATTCTACATTTTCTACGGTTTTATTAACCCCCGATTTTTAAATCAGAAAAAATTAGTTCAGTTTATAGGTATTAGTGTTTTTGTGGTATTGCTGTATGGCGTGTTTAAGTATGGGCTTTTCAGGTTAAATATTTTGGATAATGGAAGTAAGGTTCCTGTAACTTACCTGAGGATATTCACAGAATCCATTGTTAATACAATATTTGCAGGATTTGCGGTTTTTCTGAGTTTGGCTGAGAGTTGGTTTTTTGCCCAGCAATATCAGCAGCAGTTGGAGAGGGAGAAACTTGAGAGCGAACTAAAGATGCTTCGATTTCAGGTTAATCCGCACTTTCTGTTTAACACGCTGAATAACATACACACGTTGGTTTATAAAAAGTCCGATGATGCTCCTAGTGCAGTTATGAAACTCTCTGGATTGATGCGCTATATGCTCTACGAGTCGGATAGCGATTTTGTGCCTTTATCAAAAGAGTTGGATTACATTGGAAACTTTGTGGAACTTCAAAAATTAAGACTTACCAATTCCGATAATGTAAATTTTATGGTTGAAGGCGAACCCGAGAATAAGAGAATAGCACCATTGTTGTTAGTTCCATTTATTGAGAATGCCTTTAAGCACGGCGTGCTTTCGTCAAAGGAAACATTTATCGATATAAAAATTTTCATTTATAATAATTCGCTTAACTTTATTTGTAGCAACATTTACAGGGATACTGAATCGTCAGTGCACAGTGGAATAGGTTTGGAGAACGTAAAAAAACGATTATTACTTCAGTATCCCAATAAGCATAGTTTAGAGATTGATAAATCAGGCGACTTTTTCAATGTGAAACTCCAATTGTCAATTTAGTTTTATGAAAATTCGATGCATAGTTATAGATGATGAGCCGCTTGCCATTGAGATTTTGGAATCGTATATCGAAAAGATTCCATACGTGGAGTTGGCAGGTAAATTCTCCAATGCTATTGATGCACTTCAGTACCTAAAGTCGAACAAGGTTGACTTGATGCTTCTGGATATTCAAATGCCCGAACTTACAGGGATGCAACTGATGAAAGTTTTGGATAATCCACCTCAGGTAATTTTTACTACCGCTTACGACAGCTTTGCAATAAAAAGTTACGAGTTGGATGCCGTTGACTATTTGTTAAAGCCCATTGAATTTGATAGGTTCCTTAAGGCGATAGAAAAATCGTGGAAGAGAATTGAAAGGGGGCAATCTTTAGAGGTTAATAAGGTTGATCAACGCAGCACTAAGGATACTTTTATCTTCATAAAAACAGAGCACCGTGTTCAACGGGTCGAGATATCGGAGATTCTTTACATAGAAGGGATGAAGAATTACCTTAGGGTTGTTACTCGAACCGATAAGTTTATGACACTTCAGAACTTTAAGAGCATATGTGAACTTTTACCTGTAAATCAGTTTATGCGTGTTCACAAATCGTTTGTAGTTGCTGTTGATAAGATTGATAGCATTGAGCGAAGCCGAATAAGAATTGGGAAGCAGTTAATACCCATTGGCGATACCTACAAGAAGGATTTTGACCAATTAGTCAAGTTTAAACAGGAATAGTAATAGTAAAGG
>CAZTVB010000433.1:0-2967 GCA_964616315.1 uncultured Rikenellaceae bacterium | reverse complement strand
CTTTCAATCATCCCAATAAACTCATCAAACAGAAACTCTGTATCGTTGGGCCCGCCTGAGGCTTCGGGATGGAATTGTGCTGCGAATATTGGCTTGGTTTTGTGCTTTATGCCCTCGCAGGTTCCATCGTTGGCGTTCTCGAAAAGTATTTCCCAATCGTTGGATAGGGTAGAGGTATCTACCGCAAATCCGTGGTTCTGCGATGTTATGTAGCATCGGTTTGTACCTTTTAGAATTACAGGCTGGTTGTGGCTTCGGTGCCCGTAGGGCAATTTGTAGGTATTGGCTCCCGATGCCAACGCTAGTAGCTGATTGCCTAGGCAAATTCCCATTATTGGCTTATCTAGTTCCATCGCCTTTTTAAGGTGATTAATTGTAGCGACGTTCATTTTTGGGTCGCCGGGGCCGTTGGAGATAAAGAGCCCGTCGTAATTCTCGGTTGAGAAGTTGTAATCGTATGGAACTCGAATTACTGTTGTATCCCTGCTCAGCAGACACCTTATTATATTGTTTTTTACTCCAAAATCGACCAGAATAATTGTATGTTTCCCGTTACCATAGGTTGTTTTTTGCTTTATAGATACCTGTCCAACCAGGTTTTGCTTGTTGGGGTCAATCCACTCCACGTCTTTATCAATAATAATTTTCCCAAGCATACAGCCGCGTTCACGGATTCGTTTTGTTAGCGCCCTTGTGTCGAGTCCCGATATTGCTGGAATTTTATGCTCGATAAGCCAATCCGATAGACTTTTGCTAGCGTTCCAGTGGCTGTAGGTTTCGCTATACTCGGTTACCACTAGTCCGGATATGTGAATTTTATCCGATTCCCAGAATCGATGCACGTTTCCATCGCTAACGCTATCTGGAACGCCGTAGTTGCCTATTAATGGATATGTGGCCACAAGTATTTGCCCACGGTACGATGGGTCGGTCAAACTCTCAGGGTAGCCATTCATTGCAGTGTTAAAAACCGCTTCGCCAGCGGAGCTTCCGTGATACCCAAAGGAGTAGCCTGTGTATTCGCTACCATCCTCCAGAACCAGTTTTGCTTTAATTTTCTCCATTATTATGCTTGGTTAAGTGAAATAAAAAGGGGTTGACTATCATCAACCCCTGTATGATTATCAGTGCTATTAGAATCGGACAATGGTCCTAGGTAGGCAAAAAAAAAGTCTGCCAATGTTGGCAGACTTAAATATTTAAACGATAGTAAACTTTCGAACCCTGTATGTTTGTTGCTTAGTAATATTTTCTTTGATTGATGCATCAATGTTAAGATTACGGCACAAAGATAGCTATAGTTTTTTATCTGTAGTAAAATTTTCTAAAAATTACATTGAGGAGTTTAAGGATGATTAAAGATTTAACCACGAAGGTGCTTAAAAAGATTACGTAAAGTATTCAACCCAGAATTGCCTGATTATTTAGTTGATTGAAGGGAATAAAATTAAATTTTCTTCCAGCCCGAATCGCCATTTACCTCAAAAATCGAAGCGAACTCTGCGCGTTGAGGGATATCGAGGAAAGGGTATGTAACCTTTGTTAGGTAAAGCCCTTGTGGGTAGGCTATGGTAATTTCGCTGGGTCTGTGCTTGCCCGAAAGAATACCTTCAAATTCATCAATAGTAAGTTCGCCAGTGCCAATATCTAAAAGTCGCCTAACAATTATTCGAATCATTCCCTTGGTAAACCTATCGGCGGTTATTTGGAACCGCAGCCTTTCGGCGTTGGGGCTTGCAAAAAAGCCAACCGAACGGACATTACATGTATTATTGTCGTTTTTAAGGGGTGTTTTGCAGAACAAGGAGTAATCGTTGTATTTGGGAATTAAACTCATTGCTTTGCTCATTAACTCCAGGTTAAAACTTTGTCCCTCGTATAGCAAGCTTAGCTCCTTTAGGAATGGATTTTTGTGAGTATGTACAAAGTAGTTGTAAGTCCGCTCCACGGCATCTAGCTGTGCGTGCGGGTAACCCTCCATTGGGATTATATCAAAAATGGCAATATCGTCGGGTAGGGTTCTGTTAAGCCGGAATTTGATATCGGGATGTAACGGTTCATAATAATCAAAGTGGAAGATGTACTGCACTGCGTGCACCATAGCATCTGTCCTACCACAACCAAGGCAGGTTATGGGTTCTTTCAGAACCGCACTAAATACTTTCTGCAGAACATCCTGCACGGTGGCCATGCCAGTCTGCTTTTGCCAGCCCCGGTAGTTGTAACCATTAAAACCAATATGAACAAAGTATCGCAATGCTAAAAATTTTCAGCAAAACTACGCAAAGCAAGTTGGTTTTGCAATTGCTGAACTAGAGATAATAGAAATTGCTGAACTTATTAGTTCTGGTTCAATTCTAATGCGTTGCAATTTGCAAGAGAATATTTCTGTGTCAGCCGAAAAAATAAATACTTTACTTAATATATTATTGATAATTCTACAATTTAAACCCGAGGATGATACTTAATGGACTATATGAGTAAGAATAACGAGAATTAATCATATAGTTGTATTGAATAGTTGTTGATATTATGTTTTTCTTGAAAACAGAGATATCAATTCCAGCACCTACAACAAGCCCATAATAGCTCTTTTCAATTATGTCAACATTCCAGATATTCTCTAAATTAGAATCTTTATAACGTCCAATTATATTTAAATCGTTTGTACTTGTAAAATAGCTATACGAAAAACCTGCCAAAAAAACGGGTCTTAAAAGACCCTGAGGGAAAGTAAAGCAAAGATATAGGCTATTCATAATATTTTTTCCTTCTGTGGATAAGGATACACGAGATAACCTTGATAATTTTTCTTCACCCGAAAGTTTATACCTGCCATATTTTACCTGTAAATTAAGGGCTATATTTTCGTTCCAATAAGGTATTGATAAAGAACTGATTAAGCCTATAGAATAATCAAAATTAGTAGAAGTAAGTTTAAACTGATCAGGTAAAATAGTATAGTAA
>CAZTVB010000432.1:0-2979 GCA_964616315.1 uncultured Rikenellaceae bacterium | reverse complement strand
AAATTAATTTAAATAATACCCTTGAGGTTGGGGGATCCCTTGGGTTAAGCATACCAAAGTTTCTTGGCCCTTTTTCTTCAAATGATTTGTTTATTCGAAATGCAGTTAAAACCCAGATAACGGCTTCGTATAGTTTTCAACGTCGTCCGGATTACACACGTACCATTGCGAGTTTGATATTTGGTTACAACTGGAAGAGTTCGAGGTTCATCACTCAAAACTTCAACCCCATTGAGATTAATGCAATACAGATTCCACGTATTAGTGATGCATTCCAACAGCAAATAGAAAGCACATTCCTGAAATATAGTTATATAAATCAACTAGTTACCGTTTCGAGTTATGGCATTACTTTTAACAATCAGAATGTTCAGAAGGCCTCTAGTTATACATATATTCGGTACAATATAGAGTTGTCGGGAAATATTCTTTCATTGGCAAGTTCCACATTGGGTAGACCTAAAGCAGCCGATGGCTCTTTTCAACTATTAAACACAAGCTTCTCGCAGTTTGTGCGTTCTGATGTAAACCTAACATATCATCAGGTTGTAGATAAAAACAATACTTTTGTCTATAGAATTTTTGCAGGATTAGGATATCCTTACGGAAACTCTAAAGCTCTTCCATTTGAGAAAATGTATTTTTCTGGTGGTGCCAACGGCGTAAGAGCTTGGCAAGCCAGGGCGCTTGGTCCTGGATCCTACTTCGCTACAGGAGAATCGTACCCCAATAGAACTGCCGACATAAAGTTGGAGGCTAATCTTGAATATCGGTTTAAAATATTCTGGCAATTAGAGGGAGCCCTATTCTTTGATGCTGGGAATATTTGGTCGCTACCAGGAGTCGATACTCGAGAAGGTGCAGTGTTTGATGCTAAAGAATTCTATAAGCAAGTTGCATTGGGTAGTGGTATTGGCGTTAGGGTTAATCTCGGTTTTTTCACCATAAGAACAGATTTTGGTTATAAGGTTTACGATCCAGCAAAGGATCCTTCGAGCGATTTTAGACCATGGATTCCTTTACAACAAAAGTTTATGTGGAAGGATTTTAACTTCAACTTTGGTATAGGCTATCCATTCTAGTTTTTATTGACTTCAATTGATATTTGTCGTAGGTTTGTGTAAACGTAAAAACTTTACCCAAATGAATATTGATAAGATAGTCGAATTGCTGGGCGAAAAATCCAGTTTTTTGCTCAATCACAAATGTTCTACTGTTAGTAAAGAACATCTAAATCTTCCTGGACCCGATTTTGTTGAGCGTGTGTTCTATCACACTAATCGTTCACCTCAGGTATTACGTAGTTTACAATCAATGTATAGTCATGGCCGCTTATCTGGGACAGGATACCTTTCTATTCTTCCTGTTGATCAAGGAATTGAGCATAGCGCGGGAGCATCTTTTGCACCAAACCCTATTTATTTTGATCCGGAGAATATCGTAAAGCTTGCCATTGAGGGAGGGGCAAATGCAGTTGCGTCCACCTTTGGTGTTCTTGCCTCAGTTTCTCGTAAATATGCACATCGCATTCCATTTATTGTTAAAATTAACCATAACGAGCTGCTAACCTATCCAAATAAGTACGATCAGATTATGTTTGGTTCGGTTGAGGAAGCATGGAACCTAGGGGCAACTGCTGTTGGTGCAACTATTTATTTTGGTTCCGATGAAAGTACACGTCAAATCGTTGAGGTTGCACAGGCCTTTGAGCGTGCTCACGAACTTGGTATGGCCACGGTACTCTGGTGCTACCTTCGTAATAATGCATTTAAAAAAGATGGCGTCGATTATCATTTAGCAGCAGATTTAACAGGTCAAGCCAACCATCTAGGGGTAACACTTCAAGCCGATATTATTAAGCAAAAGTTACCTGAAACTAACGGTGGTTTTAAGGCAATTAACTTCGGAAAAACCCATGATAAGGTTTACTCTCAACTATCAACTGAACACCCTATTGATTTAACAAGGTATCAGGTTATAAACTGTTACAATGGTCGGGCTGGATTAATTAATTCAGGTGGGGCATCCAGTGGTGCAAGCGATTTGACTGAAGCTGTTTTTACTGCTATTGTTAACAAGCGTGCAGGTGGAATGGGGTTAATTAGCGGTCGTAAGGCTTTTCAGAAACCTATGGACGAAGGCGTAAAAATTCTTAACGCAATTCAGGATGTATACTTGGAGTCAAAGATAGATATTGCATAGCAAACTAAATTATTCTGTACTCACATACCCCGATTATTTAAGTGGTATGTGAGTATTTTAGTGAAATCAATTTTTAGTCATAGTATGAAAAATAGAATATTAAAAGGTAGAATAAAGCACTTTTTAACATACTCCAAAAGCGAAAAGAACGGAACGATAGTTTTGGCAGTTATTCTTCTTTTACTAATTGTTGCTTCGTTTATTTATCGTCCAATATCATCATCAACCTTTATCGATAAAGAAACCTATGATAAGATTGATAGTTTCTTTACCTCTGTCCAATACGATGAACCTGACGATGAACTTAACTCCAAACGAAATGTATTGTTTGAAGAACTGCCTATCTCAAAGGAGTTTAAATCATTCTACTTTAATCCAAATACTATTAGTATTGATAGTATGGTAGATTTGGGTTTATCGCCCAAGCAAGCACAAGTAGTAATTAACTATCGTAATAAAGGTGGACGGTTTAAGACTCCCGATGATCTTTCAAAGATTCATGTAATTGATTCATCGACATTTAAGCGATTAAGGCCATGGGTGCAGATACCCACAATTATTCAAACAGATAGTTCTAGGGCTCAAACTCCGACGGAACGGTTAACTTTAGAAATTAACTCTACCGATTCCGTTGCTTTAACCAAAATAAAAGGTATTGGTAGATCATTTGCCCGACGAATTGTGTTGTATCGAAATTCACTGGGTGGATTTTACAGCGCAAATCAACTATTGGAAGTTTATGGTTTAAATCCTGAGTTAGTTAAATCAATTCAGGAG
>CAZTVB010000431.1:0-2980 GCA_964616315.1 uncultured Rikenellaceae bacterium | reverse complement strand
ACATCATTCTAATTCTAAATTGTAAGAGAATAAAGCCGTAGATTTGTAACTTTCTGTACCGATAATTTATTTATATTAGTGGGTTAAATTCGGCATAAACTTTATAGAAAATATAAGATTAATTTACTATGGATAAGAATCAGATACGCGAATTTATTGCTCGGAGAGCCGCTCTTGAGCTTAAGGATGGCGATTTAGTGAATTTAGGAATTGGTTTGCCAACAGTTGTTCCAGACTATATTCCCGCAGGAGTTAATGTTATTCTCCAAAGCGAAAACGGATTGATTGGCCTTGGACCAACACCTGAGCCCGGAAAAGAAGATAAAAACTTGTCGAATGCTGGTGGTGGTTTTGTTTCTTTAGCAAAGGGAGCTTCAACTTTTGATAGCGCAACCTCTTTTGGAATTATCCGTGGTGGCCATGTTGATGTTACTATGTTAGGTGCACTTCAGGTTGACGAAAAGGGAAACCTTGCAAATTGGATGATACCCGGAAAATTAACCCCCGGCATGGGTGGAGCAATGGACCTTTTGATTGGTGCAAAAAAGGTAATTCTAACCATGGAGCACACCGCAAAAGGCGCTCACAAAATTATGAAACAATGTAATCTTCCTTTAACTGCAGCAGGTCAGGTTAATCTTATTATCACCGAGATGGGTGTAATGGAAATTACTCCCGAGGGCATTGTTCTAAAAGAGATTAATCCTGAGTTTAGCGTTGAGGAAGTTCAAGCTGCCACCGAGGCAAAGTTGATAATTTCTGCCGACCTAAAACCAGTTCGACAGTAAAATAAACCGACCTAAACTAATACAAAATAAACCTATGAGTAAAGTTTACATTGTTGCCGCCAAGCGTACCGCTATCGGCAAGTTCCTTGGAACGATTGCTAACGTACCAGCTGCAGATTTAGCTGCAACTGTAATTAAGAATATTTTGACCGAAACTAAGGTTGACCCAGCAAAAATTGATGAGGTTATTGTTGGTAATATACTTATGGCCGGACAAAAACAAGGTGTTGCCCGTCAGGCAGCTATTAAGGCTGGAATTCCACAGGAAGTTCCCGCTTACGGTCTTAATATGATTTGCGGTAGTGGTATGAAATCAGTTATCAACGCAGTTGCAAGCATTAAAGCTGGCGATGCTAATCTGATTCTTGCTGGTGGAACCGAGTCGATGTCGAGTTCAGGATTTGTTATGCCCGGCACAATCCGTAATGGTCATAAAATGGCCGATATGGTTGTCGTTGACCACATGGTTACCGATGGTTTAACCGATGCTTTCCAAGGATACCACATGGGTATTACTGCAGAGAATATTGCTGCAAAGTATGGAATTACCCGCGAGGAGCAGGATGCTTTCTCAATTGGTTCGCAACAAAAAGCTGCAGCAGCTATTGATGCTGGTAAGTTTAAGGGAGAGATTGTTCCTGTTGAGATTCCTAGCAAGAAGGAAACTATCATTTTCGATACCGATGAGTTCGTAAATCGCTCTACTAACCTTGAAAAACTAGGAGGATTACGTCCAGCATTCAAGAAAGATGGTACAGTAACTGCAGGTAACGCTTCTGGTATTAACGATGGAGCATCGTTTGTTTTAGTGGCATCGGAGGAGGCTGTTGCCAAGTACGGTTTAACTCCACTGGCAGAGGTTGTAGCAACTGGTCAGGGTGGAGTTGACCCAGCAATTATGGGTATGGGTCCAGTTCCTGCTATTGCAAATGCTCTTAAGAAAGCCGGAATGAAACTTACCGATATGGAAGTTGTAGAGTTAAACGAGGCTTTCGCAGCTCAATCGCTTGGCGTTATGAAGCAACTTTGCGAAGACCACGGTGTAACTGCCGATTGGTTCAACAAGTACTGCAACGTTAATGGTGGTGCTATTGCTCTTGGTCACCCAATTGGTGCATCGGGCAACAGAATTACCGTTAGCTTAATTCACGAGATGAAACGTAGCGGTAAGAAGTTCGGTTTGGCTTCGCTATGTATTGGTGGCGGTATGGGAACTGCAATCATCCTTAAAAACGTATAGTAACATTAGTTCTCAATATATCTAATTATCACCTATGGTAAAGCAAGGAGATGTTTATAAGCATGGCGTTAAGTTTACGCAGGCTGATGTTGTTAAATTCGCTGAGGTTACGGGCGATTTCAACCCAATCCACATCGATGCGGAGTATGCTGCCAAAACAATGTTTAAGAAACCAATTGTTCACGGATTTCTATCGGGTGCAGTTTTTTCAAAAGTATTTGGAACGCTCTTCCCTGGTGAGGGAACCATATACCTATCGCAGGAGATGAAGTTTCTTGCTCCAATTTTTGTTGAGGAGCAGTACGAGGCACGTTTCGAGGTAATGGAGGTAAATACCGAGAAGCATATCGGCATTGTTAACTGTTCCTTAGTTAACTCTGAGGGTGCGCCCTGTATTACTGGCGTGGCAAAACTTAAACACAACACACAATTTGTTTAATCATTAAAAATCAGAAATAATGAAAAGACTTGATAATAAAGTTGCTATTATAACTGGTGGTGCTGCTGGTATTGGCGCTGCTACATCAATTAGATTTGCTGCTGAGGGCGCTGTTACCGTTATCTGGGATTTAGACGAAACCCGTGGAAACGAATTAGCTGCAAAACTAAAAGCTGAAGGCAAAACTGCCGTTTTTGCAAAGGTAAACACATCAAAGTACGATGAGATTGAGGCTGCAACCAAAGCAGTAATTGAGAAGTACGGTAAAATTGATATCCTTGTAAATAACGCTGGTATTACTCGCGATAGTACTTTAAAGAAAATGACTCCTGAGCTTTGGCAACAAGTTATTGATGTTAACTTAACCGGTGTTTTCTACTGTACAAAGATTGTATCGGAGTATATGGTTGAGAAGAACTACGGAAGAATTATCAATACATCTTCTGTGGTTGCTCTTTACGGTAATTTTGGTCAAGCCAACTATTCATCGGCCAAAATGGGGCTGGTTGGATT
>CAZTVB010000430.1:0-2984 GCA_964616315.1 uncultured Rikenellaceae bacterium | reverse complement strand
CAATACCTGTGTAGTGTACAAAAACATCACTACCTTCTTCAGTTTGAATAAAGCCAAAACCTTTAGCTGCATCAAACCATTTTACTTTACCTTTCATGTTAAAAATTAAATAATGGTGAATAAATAATTTACGGTACAAATATGGTGTTTATTATTTACATAACAACGCTTTTTTCAAAAAAATGTTTAATAATCTTAAAAACAGACTAAAATAGGTGTGTCTAAAAACTTTCGAACATATTGATAGTTTATTTGTTTATCACAAAATTATCTTGTTATTTTGAACCCTAATAAATTAAACACACAATTACATGGTTGTTACAAAGGATAAAGTAGTTTCCATTAGCTACGAATTAAAAGTTAATGGCGAGTTGGTAGATACTGCTTCTGCAGAGAATCCATTGGTTTTTTTATATGGCCACGGTCAGTTATTACAACTTTTTGAAGACAACTTAAATGGATTATCTGTTGGTGATTCCTTTGAGTTTATGGTTCCTTCCAAAGAAGGTTACGGTGAAGTTAACGATATGGCTATTGTTGAACTTCCTAAGGAGATTTTCATGGTTGAAGGCGAACTTCAGGAGGATTTACTTGTAATTGG
Source organism: uncultured Rikenellaceae bacterium (assembly GCA_964616315.1). Classification (GTDB taxonomy): domain Bacteria; phylum Bacteroidota; class Bacteroidia; order Bacteroidales; family Tenuifilaceae; genus SB25. The sequence goes on along the minus strand of CAZTVB010000430.1, from coordinate 2,383 downwards.
GAATAGGCTTCCTATGAGAGATTCCGAAGGTAATGCTCTTGATGGAACTGTTGTTGAAGTTAATGATTCTGCTGTTGTTATGGATTTTAATCATCCACTTGCAGGACAAGATTTATTCTTCACAGGTAATGTTATCAATCTTAGAGAAGCTTCTGCTGAAGAGTTAATGCACAAACATGTTCACGGGCATGGTCACCAGCACCAAGGACACGATCACGAAGAAGGTGGTTGCGGTTGTGGATGTCACTAAAATATTTCATTATAATTTAAGGAGAGGTTTTTAGAACCTCTCCTTTTTTATTTCGTATTGTATAGTGTCTTTATCATTTTTTTCTAATTTAGCATATTATTACTAAACATAAAATCTTACAATTATGAAATATGTAAAATTTTTCAGATATTCTTCTCTTTTCCTACTTTTATTGACTGCATGTAAGAGCGAAGAGGAGAGTATTGATAATATAATTAGTTTTGAGTTAGGAGAGTTTAAACTTTACAAGGGGTATCAGTATCAAGATGGTGAAACATTATCTACAGGAAGTACTCCTTTTAATGTATTTTTATTAGGAGAAGGAGTTCAGTATGATGAAACTATTAGTGAAATGTCTGGTGTCGGTTCTATTATTGAGTTTACGATGTACTCAGGTAATGAGTACGAAGTAGAGAATGGTTTTTATACAATTGATATATTCTCTTATGATTCAATTGGTTATGCGGGAGACTGCAAAATATATTATAACTATAATTTTGATGAGGATACGGGCAAAATTTATTATATTGAAGCAGGTACATTCGATGTTGAGAATCTTGGTAGTGTTATGAAATACGACATAAGTGTTGTGGCGGATACTTTACTTTTTGATGGTATTTTTAGAGGTCCAATACTATCTCTCGATTAATTAACATTTTCCTTAGTAATATTTAAACCGGCAGTAGCCGGTTTTTTTTTTGTTCTCAAATAATCATATATTTTTACGTGAATTATTAATTCTTTTAGTCATGTTCAAGAAAACCCCTCTTTATGCTAAGATTCTTATTGGAATGCTTGTAGGAATTGCTATTGGTGTTCTATCTGTTATTCTCGGAATCAATAGTTTTGTAACAGATTACATTAAGCCGTTTGGAACAATATTTCTAAATATGCTAAAGTTGGTAGCAATGCCGCTAATTTTCGCATCGTTGGTGGCAGGGGTTGCTGGTTTATCCGATATTACAAAACTTTCTAGAATTGGACTAAAAACTATTTCCCTTTATATATTAACTACACTTATTGCGGTTTCAGTTGGACTAATAATTGTGAAAACAATTAATCCGGGTAAATTTTTCCCAGATGATAAAAGAGTAGAATTTGTGTCAAAATATTCTGTTGATGTTGCTGCAAAACAGGATGTTGCACAAAATTTTAAGGAGCAATCTCCTTTGCAGTTCTTAGTTGATATTGTCCCCGAAAATGTTGTTCGTGCCGCTTCGGATAATACCTTAATGTTACAGGTCATTTTCTTTGCATTGATATTTGGCGTTGCGCTAATCCTTGCGAAGCATCCTAAAGTTTCTATTGTAAAGGATTTTGTGGAGGGTTTAAATGAGGTTATCCTTAAAATAGTTGATATCATTATGCTTTTTGCGCCATACGGAGTTTTTGCTCTTATGGCCTCATTGATTGTTGATTTTACAGGGAATGATGTTTCTTCATCATTACATCTTTTCACAACACTAGGAATGTATGCTATTGCCGTTGTTCTTGGGTTAATCATAATAGTGACGCTTGTTTACCCCACATTCCTCAAAGTATTTGTTGGAATAGGATTTAAAAAGTTCTATAAGTCGATTTTTCCTGCACAACTTGTTGCTTTTTCAACTAGTTCCAGTGCTGCAACATTGCCCGTTACAATGGAGCAGGTAGAGAAAAAGTTAGGCGTCCATAACGATATTTCTAGTTTTGTGTTACCTGTTGGTGTGACAATCAATATGGATGGAACTAGTCTATATCAGGCTGTTGCTACTGTTTTTATTGCTCAGGTTTTTGGCATTGATTTAACATTCAGTCAATTGCTCATCATACTAATAACTGCAACACTAGCATCCATTGGTTCTGCAGGAGTTCCTGGAGCTGGGATGGTTATGCTAATTATAGTATTGAACTCTGTTGGATTACCAATTGAAGGGCTAGCGCTAATTATGGCAATTGATAGACCTCTGGATATGCTCCGTACAGTGGTGAATGTAACTGGCGATGCAATGATTGCAACGCTTATTGCTAAGCAGGAGGGGAAACTTCAACCGGTTGATTAATTCTACATAACTAACTATAGAATTATACTCTTTACTTTTTGTATCTTTGCACTCCCAAATTTGAGAGCAATGAGTTTAGATGAAGTAAAAC
>CAZTVB010000429.1:0-2985 GCA_964616315.1 uncultured Rikenellaceae bacterium | reverse complement strand
GGATATGATCAAATCAGGAAATGTAAGTTCTTTCATACTTTGGGGACCTCCTGGAGTTGGTAAAACTACGCTCGCAAAAATAGTTGCAAATCAACTCAATAGACCTTTTTACACTTTAAGTGCTGTTAGTTCTGGCGTTAAGGATGTAAGAGAGGTTATTGATAAGGCAAAATCACAAAAGTATTTTAACACACCATCGCCAATTCTTTTTATTGATGAAATTCATCGATTCAGTAAATCTCAGCAGGATTCTCTTTTAGGGGCTGTTGAGCAAGGAATTATAGTGCTTATTGGCGCAACTACCGAGAATCCCTCATTTGAGGTAATTACTCCACTCCTATCACGTTGTCAAGTTTTCATTCTTAAATCGCTTAATGAGAGCGAATTAAGTTCATTGCTTGATAATGCAATAAGTCGAGACATTGAGTTGAAAAGTTTAAAATTCAACGTTACAGAGACCGATGCATTATTTAGGTTTTCGGGTGGAGATGCTCGAAAACTCTACAACATCATAGAATTGCTTGTTAACGTAAATAACTATGGTAATCCTATTGAAATTAACAATAAACGTGTTACTGAGGTTCTTCAGGAGAATATTGCCATTTATGATAAGAATGGAGAACAACACTACGACATAATCTCTGCCTTTATAAAGTCAATCCGCGGTAGCGATCCCAATGCTGCTGTTTACTGGCTTGCCAGAATGATTGAGGGTGGCGAAGATCCAAAATTTATAGCCCGTAGGCTTGTTATTCTTGCATCTGAAGATATTGGATTAGCCAATCCGAATGCATTGCTTATGGCTACTAGTTGCTTTCAGGCAGTTACTATGATAGGCATGCCTGAATCTAGGATAATTTTATCAGAAGCAACAATTTACCTTGCAACCAGCCCCAAAAGCAATTCTGCATACGAAGCTATTGGCAAAGCGCAAGAGCTAGTTAGAGATAAAGGTAATCTTCCTGTACCCCTACATATTAGAAACGCACCAACGAAGTTGATGAAAGATATTGGATACGGCGCTGACTATAAGTACGCACATAGCTATAAAGGAAACTTTGTTTCACAAGAATTCCTTCCCGAGAAGATATCGGGAACTATAATATTTGCCCCACAGGATAATCCCAAAGAGAAGGAAATTGAACTTAAACTAAAGGCCTTATGGAAAGGCAAATACAACTACTGATAATCATAAATAATACAATATGAACACATTAAAATCAATTAATGGTATAAAACATTTAGACTCTGGCAATTTCTTTTTACTTGCAGGGCCTTGTGTTGTTGAAAACGAGGAAATAACTTTCGGGATTGCCGAAAAAGTAAAGGAGATAACCGATAAGTACAAAATTCCTTACATCTTTAAAGCATCTTACAGAAAGGCGAATCGCTCTAAGATGGATTCTTTCTCCGGTATTGGTGATGAGAAAGCCCTAGGCATACTTTCCGAGGTTAAAAAGCGATACGGATTACCAATTGTAACGGATATTCATACCGCAGAGGAAGCTGCAATTGCTGCAAAATACGTAGATGTTCTTCAAATTCCAGCGTTCCTATGCCGCCAAACAGACCTATTGGTTGCTGCTGCAAAAACTGGACGAGTTGTAAATGTAAAAAAGGGTCAATTTGTATCGCCCGAGTCGATGAAGTTTGCTGCGCAAAAAATTGTTGATTCCGGAAACAATAACGTAATGCTTACCGATAGAGGAACTCAGTTTGGTTACCAAGACCTGATTGTTGATTTCAGAGGAATTCCAATTATGCGTGAATTTGGTTTTCCTGTAGTTGTTGATGTTACCCACTCGTTGCAACAACCAAACCAAACATCTGGCGTGACTGGCGGAAAACCTGAAATGATAGAAACAATATCGCGAGCAGCAATAGCCTGCGGTGCCGATGGCCTTTTCATGGAAACTCACCCAAATCCTGCTAAGGCATTATCGGATGGTGCTAATATGTTAGATTTAAAACATTTAGAAAATTTACTTGATCACCTTGTTCAAATTCGTCAAGTCATCAAGAATTTTTAACGTAAACGTTTAATAGGGTATCGATTTTTTGTTTTAGGAGGTTGGCGTTAATAGGCTTAGAAATATAGTCGTTACAACCAACCTCAAAACATTTAATATTGTCGTGAGGCAATGCATAGGCTGTTTGAGCAATAATCGGAAGCGAGGGTTTTGTTTTTCTTATCTCAGCGGTAGCTTCGTAACCATCAATCAAAGGCATTTGAATATCCATTAATACAATATCGATATTTGAACCATCAAATGTTTTATCAATCGCTTCCCGGCCATTTTTTGCCCATACAATATTGGCCTTTGTATCGGCTAGAATTGTTGAAAGGTATCGGAAATTAACTTCTACATCCTCGGCAATTAGTATATTTTTACCAGTCCAATTGTATTCAGTTTCACTTGTGCTAAACAAGAATGATCCAGAATCCTGAAAATGTCTTTCTTTATATGGTAGGCTAAAATAAAAGGTTGTACCCTCTCCAATTTTTGAATCAAACCAAATATCTCCTCCAAGTAAATTGATTATGTTTTTACTGATGTATAAGCCTATACCTGTTCCACCGTATTTTCGTGTTGAACCTTCTTGAACCTGACGGAATCTCTCAAATATTATATCGCGTTTGTCTTCTGGTATTCCTATCCCGCTATCACGAACAAAGAATTGTATTTTATTTTCTTCGTGAACATTAACGTATCCAAATTCAACATTTCCCTTATCAGTAAATTTCAGTGCATTTCCGATTAAATTGACTAAGACTTGCCTTAATCGTTGACCATCGGTAAAAAGTATATTGGACTCATCGTCGTTTAAATTCAAAAGCCTTATGTTGATGTGCTCCTTTTCTTGCTTGAATTTAACCTCATTGAAAAATGTGTAAACGTCAAACATTAAATCATCGAGATTACATTCAGCTTGATTTATGGCTAATTGACCCGCATCAATTTTTGAAATATCTATTATATCATC
>CAZTVB010000428.1:0-2996 GCA_964616315.1 uncultured Rikenellaceae bacterium | reverse complement strand
CAGCAGGACAAACTTCAAAAGAAGGAGGATCGTAAGGCCAATAAAGGCGGTAAAAGCCTTGATGATATGATTGCCTACGTTGATGAATTTGGCAATATTACCGATACTCCGCCAGATCCCTCAAAAAAAGAGAAAATCAACGTAGAGGATATTCAAATTGGCGTTGCAAAGCAGGACGATACTATCCCCGTAATTACCGAGAGAACAGGCGTACTAACAAACTTCAACAAATCTAAAGGTTACGGCTTTATCAGGGATTTGAATAATAACGATAGCATTTTTGTGCATATCAATAATTTTATGGAAGATATTCAGGAGGGCGATAAGGTTACGTTCGAAACTGAGCGAGGTTTAAAAGGCCTTAACGCCATAAAAGTGAAACGTTTTAAGAGTAGCGAGCCAACTGTTTAGTTGGCTTCTTCTTTTGTAAATTGTTCTACAGCTAAATTTACCTGCTCCGGATTCCCCAATACGTAAACAATATCGTTACCTTTGAAAATAGTTGTTGGCGATGGGTGTTCAATAATTTCATCGCCACGTTTAATCGCAAGTAACGTTACACCCGTTTTGTTTCGTAGCTGACTTTCGGATAGAGTTCTGCCATCGAGCAGTGAGTTAGAATCTACCTTAATTGCCGTAATGTTCATATTGGGTAGTTCATCCATAATGGTTGGTTGGTTCACAATGTCCATCTCGGAGTATACACCGAGATTCTCACTGCGGATATGGTTTAAAATTCGGTTAACCTCCCTCTGCGGGTATAGTTTATTGGCCAATATTCTGTTGAATAGGTCTATGGCTATTTCAAACTTCTCGGGTAAAACTTGGTCTGCACCTATCTCGTAAAGTTGTTTTACATTGGCTATATACTTGGAACGGGCAATAATGTATACTTTCTTATTAATGCTTCGCACCTTCTCAATAATTGCCATACAGGGAATAAGGCTCCCTACTGAAACCACAACTACATCGGCAGTATCAACGTGTGCTTTCATAAGTATTGGCTCGTTCACTGCATCGCCATAAACAACAGTATCGCCACTATCCATTTTTTCCTTTGCTGTGAGCGGGTCAAAGATTATGGATACATGCTGAATATTGCTATTCTGTGCCATTTTGGATAACTTTAGCGAGCTTGCATCCTTGCCAATTATCACTAAATGGTTTTTAAAGTTAGGAATCTCCATTTCCTGCAAAGGAAATAGCCCATCAACTAAAAACTTAGGTAGATTTAACTTGAGGAGTAAGTTTGCAAATGGTAATGAGGCCCTCATTAAGAATGGCGACAAAGCCATTGTAATTACAGCTACTGCTAAGAATAATTGGTAGTAGTAGTTTGTAATTATTGAGTTATCGACTCCAATTTTTGCTAGGATAAACGAGAATTCTCCAACCTGACTAAGCGCAATACCAATTACTACAAATCCACGGAAAGTATGGCCTAGAATAAATCCTGTAAATGCTCCAATTATCGATTTTATTGAAATTACAAGGAATACACTGAGAATAACTATGGGCAAATTCTCAATCACAAAACCTAGGTCCAACAGCATTCCAATAGATACAAAGAAGAAACTGGTGAAGGTGTCCTTGAATGGTATTAGGTTGGAGAAGGCATTGTGGCTGTAGTGCGATTCCGATATCATTAACCCTGCCAAGAACGCACCAAAAGCAAGCGACATGCCCATTTGGGAGGTTAAAAGGGCTATGGATAAACAAATTAACAAAATACTCATCAGGAAGAGTTCCTGATTTTTACTTAAGGCAATATGATGTAGTAGTTTTGGGAAAAGCCATTTGTTACCAGCATAAACTACCCCAATTATTATAGCTGCTTTAATGGATATCACAATTAGTTCTCTGGATAAATCAACCTCTTTGTTGCCAAGTAAATTTGTAAATAGGAGTAGGGGAACAAGCATTAAATCCTGAAAAATGAGTATTCCAAGTGTGGTACGTCCATAGTTTGAGGTTAACTCGGAGCGTTCCTGTAACAGTTTTAGTACAAGTGCAGAACTGCTTAATGCTACTAGGAAACCAATAAATAGTCCTGAGTGCCAATCGAGTTCGTAGAAAGTGGATACAATGTAGAATACTCCTGCTGTAATGGTTACCTGGATTAATCCACCGAAGAAAACTATTCGCCTAATTTTGAGCAGATGCTTGAGTGAGAACTCCATTCCAATGGTGAAGAGTAGCAGTATTACTCCAATTTCGGCAAGTAATTCTATTTGATGCTCGGAATGAACTAAACCCAATAGGTGAGGGCCTGCAATAATGCCAGTCATAAGGTAACCAACAACTGTAGGTACCTTAATCCTTGTGAATATTAGGTTTACAAGGGTAGATAGGGCAAAAATTATTACAATATCTTTTAGTAGCGAAAGTTCCATTTAGCAATGATGTAATTATCTTGCTAAGATATTGATTTTTTGCGCAATAGTTGTTGGCTATAAATTGAAAAATCGGTTATAATCCTCCATTGTATTGATATTCATTAGAATTTTCTCGTCATTTATTTCCACTGACTTTTTTGAGTATTTTCCAAGGAATTCTTTTAGGTGAATTTGGTCGAGTTTTTCGGTTTTTAATTCATTTACAACTCTTGAAGATATAAGGAAGGGGTGTCCCCCTTTTCCGTTAAAATTTGGGCTGATATAGTTGGAATTTTCCACCTCTTTGAATAGAGTGTTTAGGGTTTCCTGAGTTAGAAACGGATTATCAATATTACTAACAAGCGCAGGCTTAACCTCATTCAAAGCCAAAGCGGCCAACTTAAGCGAGTAAAACCTTTCCCATTCGGGATGATGGTTAATAACAACCCTTACATTACTTGGAACACTTAATTTTAGATGATGATAAAGAACTGCGCTGGTTTCGTTAAGCACAACTATAATCTCATTACAACCAAAGGAGTGGTATTCGTTAATGAGTTTTTCCAGAAATATAGTTTTACTATCGAACTTCAAGGAGAATTTCGGTACACCCATACGTTC
>CAZTVB010000427.1:0-3008 GCA_964616315.1 uncultured Rikenellaceae bacterium | reverse complement strand
GCTTCGGCAATCTCCAGCAGGCCCGCGCATCCAGATGCATTATCATCGGCGCCAGGGAAAAACAAACTCTCTGTTTGAAATCCTACGTGGTCCAAATGTGCGCCAAGTACAACAAATTCATTTTTTAACTTTGGGTCGCTACCTTCAATAAATCCAACAACGTTGGCGGTTTGCTTTTCGGGAATATAATCGGTTTCCACGTTAATCATCAGCCATTTACCTGTTTCAATAGAGTGGGGAGCCTTATCCTTGGTAATCAGTTCATAGTACTCCAGCGGTTCCATAGGTAGTTCTGCGAAAATTGAATCGGTTACACTGGTACCTGTTTGCAGCATTGGAAAATCAGGAATGTGTGGACCTGCTCCACACGATATGCTTCCATATATCATTGTATTAGGAAATAGTTTAGGTTCGCCAATTATAATTAAAGCCTTGGCACCTAACTCTTTTGCAATTCTTGCCTTTGCGCGTGGCGATATATCGCCCCAACTACCGCTTTTCGCCTTCCACGATGGTGCAGTTTTAAAAACCATTACTATCTTATCCTTCACATCTATGCTCCGGTAGTCGTTATACTCATCGGTTTTAATCCCAAAACCAGCAAAAACAACTTCACCCTTAACAACGCCAGCGCCAGTAAAACCTCTGCAGGTAAAATCCTCGCCAAGTTTGAAGAAATGAAAGGCTCTACCATTATTATCCATTAAAAGCAACTGAGCCTTTTTAATGATATTCACCTCCTCATTAAAATACTGTAGCATACTGGTCTGGTTTATTGGCTTAACCCCAGCATTTTTAAGCCTAGTCGCTACATATCGTGCTGCTTGGTCGTACTCAGCCGTTCCTGGTAAACGTCCTTTAAACCGACTCGACGATAAGTAACTTATTGTCTGTACTATATCCTCAGATTGTATGGCGTTTAATCCTTCTTCAGTGTTTTTTTGAGAGTATAAACAAAGCGGAATAAACCCCATTAATAGTAATATTGATACCTTAAACCTCATAGTCCTTAATTTATTCCCTAAAAATAGTAATTCTAATTGTAATGGTTGATTAATCTACTTATTTTTGTAAAAACCACTACACAATGGCTAATTTATTCGACAACCCGGAACTGTACTCATATGTAGTTCTTCCCATTCTTATTTTTCTTGCCCGTATTTGTGACGTTACTATCGGTACACTAAGAATTATTTTTGTATCGAAAGGGCAAAAGAACATTGCTCCATTCCTTGGTTTTTTTGAGGTTTTTATTTGGATTATCGCTATTAGCCAAATAATGAAAGGGGCAAATAATTTTTACTGCTACTTTGGATATGCTGCGGGGTTTGCAACAGGCAACTATGTGGGGATGTTAGTAGAAGAAAGACTTGCTGTTGGTAACTTATTAGTTAGAATTATTACAGCAAAGGATGGAAATGCCTTGGTAAAACTGCTAAGCGCCAAAGGGCATGGTGCTACTTCGTTTAGTGCCGAAGGCTCAATGGGCAATGTAAATATTGTTTATTCTGTAGTCAATCGGAAAAATATGGGAGAGATACAGCAAATCCTTAACGATTATGACCCGAAATTATTCTATACCCTAGAGGATGTTCGTAAAGTAAATGCAGGAATATTCCCTGAAAAAATGACTTCACCTCTATCGCCATTAATGCGCTGGAGGAAAGGAAAGTAATTAATTAGCCAATTATCCAATTTGGCAATTTGAAAATATTGAAATGGATGATTTAACGCTAGTTTACCTAACAAAATGGGGCATTTCCGTAGGTAACTCAATGGAAAATTCCACCATTCCTGCAACCTCTCCATCCTGATGCCAAGGCGTTTGGTAAATCAACTTTTTGATTCCGTTTTTCTCAATTGTATAGGTGTTCGACTCGTTATTATTCATCAATCGATGAATGGTTTCCACAGAGCCTAGGCTATGGCAATCGAACAAACTCTTCCCGATTAAATCCTTGCCGCCCCATTTCTCAAAGGTTCGTTGCGATTTCTCGTTCATATACAGGATAATACCATTCCTATCGCAAACCGTAATGGCGCAATTCAAACTTTTAGCCCAATCTGGAATATTGTACATAGTAGTAATCTTTTTGCAAATCTATAAATAGTAAGCGAAAACTTAATTCTAAATTCCAATTTCTCCTTTTTTTAATATCTTGCAACTTCCTAAAATCAGATACTCCAATGAAAGCAAAGAATGTAAAATCAACTCGCACACCTATTTACCGCGATGCAGGTTTTTTACTTGGCGATATTTCCACAATGAAAAAGGCGTTTGCCGACGAGGTTGGTCATCCAATCAATCCTGACCTATATATATACTCCCGCTATCGAAATCCTACAGTTGTAGCGGCGGAAGAGTACTACTGCGAGATTGAGGGTTGTAAGTGGTCGTTGCTTTCGCAATCGGGGATGGCAGCCATAGATATTGCCCTATCGGTATTTCAGAAAAATAGTCAAACCAATAAATGGGCTTTTTTCACGGAGATTTATGGTGGAACAAACTCATTCATCGATAAAGTGCTTGTAAATAGGAGAGGTATTGAGGCTATTCGCTTTGCTCCCGATGGCAATTCATACTCAATGAATGCATTTGAAAAGTTTATGGAGCTAAATAAGCCTCAGGTCGTGTTCTTCGAGGTTATTTCGAACCCAATGCTACTGGTTGCCGATGCTATCGAAATTATTAAAATATCAAAGAAGCATGGTGCAACAGTTGTAGTAGACAACACTTTTGCTACACCTTATCTATTTAAACCGCTCGATTTTGGTGCCGATTTAGTTATTCACAGTGCCACTAAATACCTTGCAGGACATGGAAACCTTTCGGCAGGTATTGTTTCAGGAAACGATATGAAATTGGCCGCCGAAGCAATTGAGTACCGTAAATGGGCTGGCCACATGATATCGCCTGATGAAGCGTACCGACTTCACGATATGCTTAAATCGTTCAACATTCGCATAAAGCAGCATTTCGATAATGCTTTTGCCATTGCTCGTTTTCT
>CAZTVB010000426.1:0-3016 GCA_964616315.1 uncultured Rikenellaceae bacterium | reverse complement strand
GTCTATAAAGAACTCCTTTCCAATGGTTGCTTTCGGGTGAATATCGATACCTGTTGTTGAATGGGCCCACTCTGTCATAATTCGTGGAATCAATGGAACATTTTTACTTGCAAGAGAGTGCGCCAAGCGATAAGTGCAGATAGCAGTGAACCCAGGATATGCAATAATCACCTCATCAATTCCACTTGCAGCAGGGTCGTTTTTAGCAATAAAGCGAGCATCGGCAATTAGTTCTTTATGCAGCAATGGTAGTTCTGCTATAAATTGCTTCGCAATAAAATCGGCCTTTACGCCATCGCTCATTTGCTTTACAAGAAGTTGTTTAAGCCTTTTATAGACCTCGCTTGAACTAACCCTAAACGTTCTTCGGTTAAGCATTTCAGGGAAAATATGCATTAGCACAAGTTGGGAAAATTCCTCGACATCTACCTTTATGTTGTATCTGTTTTTAAGTCTAAATTTCAAAAAGTTCATACGGTGTAGTGTTTAAATTGAAAATAAAAAACCCTTCCGGATGCCGGAAGGGTTATGTTTGATTGTATTAGTATCTACTCAATAGATTTATCCTAAACATAGCAATGCCCCTTGCGGCCAAGTATTTCCTTGACAACAACAGGTGCAACAAACTATGTTTTGATTTCTTTTCATCGTTACAAATGTAATTAATAAAGTAACACTAAAAGTTTAAAAAGGTTTAACTACTTTCCAAGTATGGCAACCGCCTGTTTAAAGCGCTGAATGGTTTCTTCTTTTCCCAAAACTTCGCAAATATCGGCAACGCCTGGACCTTTTGATGCGCCAACAAGGCTAAGCCTCACAGCATTCATCACCTTACCCATTCCGTAACCTTTGGCGTTTATGAATTCCTTAATTGAGTGCTCAATGATTTGTACATCCCATTTCTCAATGCCACTAACAACATCAGTTACCTCGTTCATAATTACAGCAGTGTCCTCTTTCCAGAATTTGGCCACGGTTTGTTGATCGTACTCCAGGGGACGCTCAAAGAAGAAGTTGGTTTGTTCCCATATTTCGTGAACAAAAGTTAGGCGTTCCTTAACCAAACCAACAATTCGAACTAGTTTTTCGAAAGGAACATCGAAGTTGTATTGGTCAAGTATTGGAAGGAACATTTCAGCTAGTTCTGTTTCGCTCTTGCGGATTAGGTACTGATGGTTGAACCACTTTGCCTTTTCTGGGTCGAACCGTGCTCCCGATTTATTTACACGCTCAATGCTGAATAGCTGGATTAACTCGTCCATTGAGAATAGTTCCTGCTCTGTGCCAGAATTCCAGCCCAAAAGTGCAAGCAAATTTACAAATGCTTCGGGAAAATAACCATCCTCGCGGTAACCCCTCGAAATCTCATTTTCGCCTGATTTCCAAAGTAGTGGGAATACTGGGAATCCCATTTTGTCGCCATCGCGCTTGCTGAGTTTTCCGTTTCCTGTTGGTTTAAGCAACAATGGAAGGTGTGCAAACTCCGGCATTTTATCCTCCCAGCCGAAGGCACGGTAAAGTAATACGTGCAATGGTAAAGAAGGCAACCACTCCTCGCCACGGATTACGTGCGAGATTTCCATTAGGAAATCGTCGGTAACGTTTGCCAAATGGTATGTGGGGAGCATATCGCTGCTCTTGAAAAGCACTTTATCGTCTAAAGTAGATGTGTTTACACGAACTTCGCCCCGAATTAAATCCTGCATAATAACCTCTTCGTTCTCGGGCATTTTGAAACGTACAACCCACTGGTCGCCACGCTCTATGCGTTGCTTAACCTCGCCTGCAGAAAGCACTAGTGAAGTTTCCATTTTTTCACGAACCGAGTAGTTGTAAGTAAATACCTCGCCTTTAGCCTCGGCATCGGTACGGAGTTTATCCAGAACGTCTGGTGCATCGAACGCAATGTATGCGTTTCCGCTCTTCACAAGCCTATCGGCATATTGCTTGTAAATTGGTTTACGCTCGCTTTGGCGATATGGTGCATGCGGTCCACCCTCGCGAACACCCTCATCTATCTTAATTCCGCACCAGCGTAAACTTTCGTTGATGTAATCCTCGGCTCCAGGAACAAAACGCTGCGAATCGGTATCTTCAATTCGAAGTATAAAATCGCCGCCATGCTTGCGGGCAAAAAAGTAGTTGAATAGTGCAGTTCTAACTCCACCAATATGTAATGGCCCAGTTGGACTTGGGGCAAATCGTACTCTAACTCTACGGTTACTCATTTTATTTTATAATTTGAGGTGCAAAGTTAATTCTTTTTGGTCAAACATTAAATTTTACAACCGTTACCGTATGTCAAGAAAAATAAATAAATTGTAAGTTTCATTATCTTACTAGTATTAGGATAATAAACCATTGATTATTAATGGATGATAATGCCCAGCCATTATGGATATGAAGGATAAATCGAAAGAACAACTCTTAGAGGAATTGTATAAATTACAAAAGGAGCACGATTCCTTAAAGCAGCTGCATCAAAAAACAATTGATGAGCAAAATCTGTCCATTAAGCAAATCAGCGATATTATTGAGTACAATCCTATATCATTACAAATTGTTGATAAATATGGATATACTCTTTTGGTGAATGAATCGTTCAAGACACTATTTGGCGCTGTACCACCAAAGAACTATTCTGTTTTTGAAGATTTACAGATTCAGGAGCTAAAATACGATAACCTGTTCGAAAAGTTAAGAGGTGGAGAGTCTGTTCGATTTCCTGATTTATACTACAATGCACATGAGGTTGATATTAGCGCTCCCGATGCACCTGTGTGGATTAGGATGATTGCATTTCCATTGTTTGATGCTGATGGAGTTCCAGAACGGTTTGTGCTAATGCATCAGAATATCTCCGAGAGAAAGAACACAGAGAAGGCACTGCGTGAAAGTGAAGAAAATTACCGTTTACTATTGGAGTTAGCGCCTGATGCATTCTTTCAGGGCGACGCTGTTGGTAATTTTATTATGGCCAATAAGCGTGCAATGACCTTTACAGGGTATTCTGAAG
>CAZTVB010000425.1:0-3024 GCA_964616315.1 uncultured Rikenellaceae bacterium | reverse complement strand
TATATTAAATGTAGCATATATTACACTAGCTACACCATTAGTAGTTGCAAAAGCCATATTAACTCTCGACAAATCCTTTGGCGATATAATAAGGTGCTGATAAACTAACAGACCAATAAAAATAAGGGCACCCAACCAATACCAAAAACTAAAACCGAAATAAAATCCTACAAAAACAACTATTGCACCAACAACAACATGTAATACATTGGCTACCCTCAATGCAATAGCAGCCCCGAATTTAGCTGGAAATGATTTCAGATTTTCTTGTTTATCAAAACTTTCATCTTGAAGTGAGTAAATGATATCAAAACCCGATACCCAGAAAAATACTATTACAGAGTAGAGTAAGGGTAACAAATTAAACTTACCTACTACTGCCAAATATGCCCCAATAGGTGCAAGCGATAAGCCTAGGCCTAAAACAAAATGGCATAACCAAGTAAAACGCTTCGTATAGCTATAAAATAGTATCACAAATAATGCAATAGGCGATAAAAACAAAACCAATGGATTTATAAAATAGGTTGTAGCAATAAACAACAATGAATTAATCAAAGTAAAATACGCCGATGCTCTGGGTGTTATTACACCTTTGGGAATTTCGCGCTGGCTAGTTCTTGGGTTTTTGGCATCGAAATGTCTATCCACTAAACGATTAAAACTCATTGCAGCATTTCGGGCAAACACCATACAAAGAACTACTAAAAGGAATAACTTGAAGTCAACACCAGCCATATTAGTCTTAATAGCCAAAAAGAAACCTATTAATGCAAAAGGCATTGCAAATATTGTATGGCTAAACTTCACTAACGACAAATAGTTTTTAAATTTCTTTACCATTCTATTTAAAATGATTTTGAGTAAAAATAATGATTTCAAAAGTAACCATTTTTTAAATAATGCATATATTAGTGGTTCGAACAATACTTCATGAAATTTTTCATCACATATTGCTTCTCCACTCTGCTCATACTTCTACTATCGTTTAGTAGTACAAACTCACAGATTGATACATCTAAAAGAACTCTGGACAACCGAAAAGATAACAAGGTTGCCACATTACTAGTTGATGGTGAGTTAATTCTAAGAAAGAATCCCGATAAAGCATTGGATTTTGGACTTCAAGCGTTAGTTTTGGCAAAAAAACTGGGTCAAATACAGGAGGAGGCATCGGCATTAAGTTTACTTGCAGAGGCAAACTTTTTACTCAATCAACTTGAAAATTCTCTCCGATACTACAATAGAGCACTTGGTATTTACGAAAAGCTCAACCAGAAAGAGAACCAAATTAGAACCTATATTGGTTTATCGAAAGTTTACGAAGCATCCAAGAATCCAGAATTGGCAATTCAATACCTGAACCGTGCAAATACTATACTGGACGATAATGTTTCGGTCACCCTTCAAATTGAACTAAAGCAATACCTTGGTAGTTTTTACCAAAAACAAGGAAACTACAAGAATGCCATAGCAACATACATGAGTATTCTTGATAAACTAGACAATCCCTCGTACCAAAGGGTTAAGAATAAGGATAAAATTCGAGTTAATTGCTTAATTCAGATTGGACAATCCGAAAAAAATGCTGGGGAACTCGATAAAAGCTTAATTAGTTTCAAAAGAGCCACTGCACAGGCATTATCAAATAAAGACACATTAAGTTACGCCAACACATTACGTGAATTAGCTATATCGTTTTACCTTCTGCAAAAACTCGATAGTGCCTCATATAACTTCACTTTATCCTACAACATCAGTCGTTCCTTAACGGATACATCGGGAATGATACTCTCACTCCAAGGATTGGGTGATGTTAACCTTGAACTTGGCAATATAAACCAAGCTATTAATTTTTACTCGCAACAATTAGCGTTATCGGAAAACAAAAAAGATATACCAAACTCAGTATCCTCTTTAGTTAAAATATCCCGATGCCATTACGCATTGGGCGATTATCCAACTTCATCAAGAGTACTAAACAGAGCCTTAGCCCTAGCTAAAAGCCAAAATCTTACAGAATCGAAAGCAGATGTTTATAGGTACTTAGCGTTAATTTACGAAACACAAGGTAGACATAAGGATGCTCTGGATTTTTACAAGATGTGGATTGAGATAAGAGACTCCATATACAGTGAGGAAACAGGACAAAAACTGGCTAAACTTCAGATATTATACGATATTACTCAAAAAGAAAAAGAGAACGAAATTTTAAAGCAAAATTCTGAGATTCAACGATTACAGTTAGCTAAATCTAGGTATCAAGGTATTATTCTTTTTTCTCTTGTAATTGCATTTGTAGTTCTTTCACTGTTTTTAGTTATGCTTTTTAGCGCAAAACAAAAAGAATTTAAAAAGCAAAAAGAAACTGAACAGCGAATTACCGATATCAATAAAGAACTTGAACGCCGAATGATTCAAGAAATAAAAAAGCAGGAAAAGCAGCAACAACTTCTGGCTCAGAAATCAAAACTTGAATCGTTAGGAACCTTGGCCGCAGGAATTGCGCACGAAATTAACCAACCTCTTGGGGGAATATCCATGGGTTTGGATAATATCCTGCTAAAAAACCAAGAGGATAATCTCAATAAAGATTATCTTAAGGACAAAGTAAACCTACTGTTTGAGAATGTGGAACGTATTAAGAAGATTATTGACCACATACGCTATTTCTCACGCACACAGAAACCCGTATCGTTTGTTCAAGTCAACATTAACGATGTAATTAAAAGTGCATTATTTATGGTTTCGGCTCAATACGAAAATCACGGAGTGATAATTGAAACCAATTTAGATGAAAGTGCTGGTATGATTACAGCGGATAAGTACAAACTTGAGCAGGTTCTGCTCAATTTATTTTCAAACTCAAAATACGCCATTGATGAAAAGGCGAAACGCTTAAACGATGGTAAATTTCGGAAAAGGATTGAAATTAAAAGTTGGAAAGACTCTGATTTTGTTTACATTAGCCTTATGGACAATGGCATAGGGATACCAAATAAAATAATTGATAAAATATTCGAC
>CAZTVB010000424.1:0-3033 GCA_964616315.1 uncultured Rikenellaceae bacterium | reverse complement strand
ACAGTAAACACTAATGCCGACACTTACATTAGCGAATACAATATTTACCTTGGATATTTGGTAAACGATAATAACGAAACACTTTTCGCCGATAATGATTTAAAACTTATCACCCACTGGGGTTTACGCGACGAGTTAAAATCGCAGTACGCCGATAAGGAAAGCGGACTTGTACGTCAGGAGATGATTTACCAAGTAATGAAGCGTATTATCGACCAAAGTATTCCTAAGGATGTTATAAACAGCAACAAGTACAGCTGGAATCCTTACAAAAACACACTAGCACAGGATGGTAAGGAGATAACCTTTGAGTCGGAGCCAAACACACGCTATCAGCACGTTTTAAACCAATTCAAGGCATTAACTGCTATCGATGCTTACACTCCAAGCATGCCAACATACATCCAACGTAAGTTTGAGGGTGAATTTGAACTTCCTGTAGATGAGGTTGAGCAACTTTTTACTGAGCTTGTATCATCAAAAGAAGTTAGAGATTTGGGCAAACTAATTAGCCAACGCTTAGGTCGCGATTTGCGCCCATTCGATATTTGGTACGATGGATTTAAAGCACGTAGCGGAATTCCTGCCGAAAAACTTGAAACAATCACCAACAAACGCTTTGCAAGCGCCGAGGCTTTTGAAAAGGAACTTCCAAACATCCTAACATCGTTGGGTTGGAGTAAGGAAAAAGCAAAATTCATTGGCGAAAGAGTTAAGGTTGAAGCTGCTCGTGGCTCTGGACACGCTTGGGGTGGCGAGATGCGTAAGGATAATGCATTGCTCCGTACCAGAGTTCCAGCAAACGGAATGAACTACAAAGGATTCAACATTGCAATGCATGAGTTTGGCCATAACGTTGAGCAAACTATCACATTACACGATGTGGATAACTACATTATGCACGGTGTTCCAAACACAGCATTCACAGAGGCGTTGGCATTTGTATTCCAAAAACGCGATTTAAGCGTTCTTGGATTCAAAGAAACCAACCCCGATAAGGAAGCTTTAGAGACATTGGATAACCTTTGGTCGTGCTACGAAATTATGGGTGTTTCATTGGTTGATATCAACCTTTGGAAATGGTTATACAACAACCCAAATGCCACTGCGGAGCAGGTAAAAGAGGCAACTCTTACCATTGCAAAGGATGTTTGGAATAAATACTATGCCGATGTATTTGGATCGAAGGATGAACCAATCCTTGCCATTTACTCGCATATGATTGACAATCCTCTTTACCTATCGGCATACCCGATTGGTCACCTAATTGATTTCCAACTGGAGAAACAATTCGTTGGAAAATCGTTTGCCAACGAGGTTGATAGGATTTTTGCACAAGGTCGTCTTGTTCCACAATTGTGGTTAAAGAATGGCGTTGGCGAACCACTATCGGTTAAGCCAATCCTTGAAGCATCGGGAAAATCAATCCAAACTCTTTCGAAATAGTTTATTAAACTCTTAACATAAAGTAACGGTTGCCAATAATTGGCAACCGTTTTTTTTTCAGAAATTCGGCATATATTTACCAAAACACATATCAAAAAATACTATGCAAAAGAAACTTTACACCGATAGACAAACCCTAACCGAACTGGAAATTTTCCGCGACGATAAATCGGGCTTAAACATTTTTGACTTAATTGATAAAACAGCCACACCGGGTGGCAGAGATTTTTTAAAAAATCAATTTCAGAATCCATATACCAATGCTGATGATATAAGAAACATGCAGGATGCCCTTAAAGCAATAATTGCGGAACCTGCAAAGTTTACAGTCCCTTTCTCAAAGGAGTTGATGGATAGTATTGACGTTTACTACTTCTCTAAAAGTGAGGTGTTAATTAGCACCAACCCAATTGCTCGTTTTTTTGAAGGGTTAATTTACAGAGTAAAGTACAAGGATTTTAAAGGAACCGCACTAAAAGGTTCAAAAAACACATTGCACTTTGTGCAACTTATAAAAAAGTATTTCGATAGATTTGAATCAAGCAAACTTCCAAAATTACTTAAGGATTCATATACAACAGTAAACGAAATACTTAACGAGAAAGACATTAAAACTGCCTGCGACATTAAGGATATCAAATCATTGGATTTTGTCGATTTAATTACGATTGACCAATGGTTCCGCTCCACACACAAACTAAAAATACTAACCCTACTGGAAGTTGCATATACTTTCGATGCCTATACATCGATGGCTACGGCTATTAAGCAATACAACTTGAATTTTCCGGAGATTGTTGACTCAGAAGATTCAGTTCTGGAAATTGATGATTTATTCCATCTATTCATAAAGAATCCTATTGCCAATAGCATTAAGTACGATGCTGGGAAACAATTCCTATTCCTCACCGGACCTAATATGGCAGGAAAAACAACGTTCCTTAAATCGTGTGGAATTGCAATCTACATGGCGCAGATAGGGATGGCTGTTCCAGCAAAATCAATGAAAATATCACCATTCAATGCACTATTCAGCAGTCTAAACACAACAGATAATCTCAGCATAGGATACAGCTATTTCTACAGCGAGGTTATGCGTGTTCGAAAAGCTGCAGAAACACTTCAAAAGGAGAAGAAAGTATTTATGATTTTTGATGAGCTATTCAAAGGCACCAATATTAAGGATGCTTTTGATGGTTCAATGCTTGTAATTAATGGGCTGTTGAAGTGGAAATCGAGTATGTTTATACTAGCATCGCATATTACAGAAATATCGAAAGAGATTGATGGAATTCCTAACGTATTTTTCCGATATTTTGACTCCTCAGTGGAAAATGGAAAACCAGCATTTAGCTATAAAATTCGCGAGGGAAAATCGAATGAACGCCTAGGATTGATAATTTTGCAAAACGAAAATATAGAAACACTCTTAACACCGCCACAATAGATGGAAGTTAGCTTTATACTGGTTGAACCCGCAGTTCCTGAGAATGTTGGAGCCGCTGCGCGTGCAATTAAAACAATGGGCTTTTGCGATTTACGCCTTGTTAACCCCTGCGACCATTTGGATATGAAAGCCCGAATGCT
>CAZTVB010000423.1:0-3036 GCA_964616315.1 uncultured Rikenellaceae bacterium | reverse complement strand
TTTACGTAGCATTCCATTTAACCGAGCGTATGGCATTAATTGGTGGTACTTGGTATGGTGGCGAAATGAAAAAGGGGATTTTCTCCGTAATGAACTACTACCTGCCGTTAAAAGGCATTGCCGCGATGCATTGTAGTGCCAATGTTGGTAAAAATGGCGATGTGGCTATCTTTTTCGGACTTTCTGGTACTGGAAAAACCACTCTTTCTGCCGACCCAAATCGTGCATTGATTGGCGACGATGAGCACGGCTGGGACGATAACGGAGTGTTCAACTTCGAGGGTGGTTGCTACGCAAAATGTATCGATTTAGACCCCAACAAGGAACCCGATATCTTTGCTGCAATTCGTCGCGATGCTTTGTTGGAGAACTTAGATGTTGATGCCGAAGGCAATATCGACTTCAGTTCTAAGAAAAAAACTGAAAATACAAGGGTGTCGTACCCAATTTACCATATCCAGAACATTGTAAAGCCTGTTTCCAAGGCTGGTCATGCAAAGCATGTAATTTTCCTTACTGCCGATTCGTTTGGAGTATTGCCTCCTGTTTCAAGGCTTACACCAAACCAAACTCAGTATCATTTTCTTAGCGGCTTTACTGCTAAACTTGCAGGGACTGAAAGAGGCGTAAAGGAGCCACAGCCTACATTCAGCAGTTGTTTTGGGCAGGCGTTCCTAATGTTACATCCAACGGTTTATGCACGCGAGTTGGTAAAAAAGATGCAACAACACGACTGCAAGGCTTACCTTGTAAACACTGGTTGGATTGGTGGTGCTTACGGCACAGGTAAACGTATCGACTTACCATCGACCCGTGCAATTATTAACGCAATTCTTGATGGAAGTATCGAGAAGTCAGAGTTTGAAGTTATGCCAATTTTCAACCTTCAGGTTCCGAAATCCGTTAATGGAGTTGATTCAAAGATGCTAAACCCAAGGAATAGCTGGTCGAATCCACAAGACTGGGAAAATGCAGCTCGTGGTCTTGCGGAGAAGTTTATCAAAAACTTTGAGAATTTTACCGATAACGAGTGGGGTCAAAGACTTGTTAGCGCTGGTCCTCAGCTATAAATGTTAAAATATAACTTCAAATCGACCGAGTTTAATCTTGGTCGATTTTTTATTTATTATATTGCTGTAAATTAAATATTTAAAAAGTATTTACATTTCATTTTTTTAACTTTTAACCTTTAACTTTTAACTTTTAACTTCCATAATACTATATTTGCGGCATGGAAACGATGTGGAAAATTGCTATTGTATTCCTTGCTTACTTAATGGGTTCAGTACCAACTTCAGTCTGGGTGGGAAAAGTTTTTTATGGTATTGATGTTCGTGAGCATGGGAGTGGAAACGCGGGTGCAACAAATACTATTCGAGTTTTAGGTTTGCTACCAGGAATAAGCGTTTTTATTGTTGATGTACTGAAAGGCTATTTCGCCGTTCGGCTACTTTATCTTACCGAGTTTTACATTCCTCAAACAGGGATGTTTATTAACTTTCAGTTGATTTTGGGTGTTGCGGCCTTACTAGGTCATATTTTCCCAATATTTGCTCAGTTTAGAGGAGGAAAAGGTGTTGCTGTCCTTTCTGGTGTTGTATTTGCACTTCATCCCTACGCCACACTTTTTGTATTCTTAATATGGACTGTATCGGTGCTCATTACTCGGTTTGTTTCGCTTAGTTCAATGATTGCAGGATTTTCCTTTCCTCTTTTACTAATTTTTGTTTACCGAACTACAAACCCTTCGCTAATTCTTTTTGCGTTTATCCTAGCAATATTAATGCTGTTCACGCACCAGAAGAATATCGAAAGGTTGCTTAGCGGAGAGGAGTCTAAGTTCCATTTCAAGAAAAAGGATAAACATAAATCGCCCCCAAGTGTTAATAGTTAGTGAATAAGATTGATTAAATATATTTTGGGGCGATATTACATCAGCCCCATTTTTTTATTATCGATTAAATTGATTAATTTTGCACCTTTCAATTTTTCTGAAGTTATGATTAAAATTACATTTCCCGATGGTAATGTCCGCGAATACCCCCAAGGAGTAAGCGGACTAGAGATTGCAAAGAGCATTTCGGAGCGTTTGGCTAACGATGTGCTATCAGTAACCGTTAATGGCGAGGTTTGGGATCTCACGCGGGGAATTACAACCAATGCTACAGTTAAACTCCATAAATGGGACGATGAGCAGGGTAAGCACGCTTTTTGGCACTCATCGGCACACTTAATGGCCGAGGCCATCGAAAGTCTTTACCCTGGCGTTAAGTTTGGTATTGGTCCAAGCATCGAGAATGGTTTTTACTACGATATCGATTTCGATAAGTACAGCATTTCCGAGGAGGATCTTCCTAAGATAGAGGAGAAAATGATGGAGTTTGTTCGCGAAAAGCAAGCCATCATCCGCAAGGAAGTATCAAAGGCCGATGCTTTAAAGACTTTTACTACAAAGGGCGACCAATACAAGGTTGAGTTGATTACCGACTTGGAGGATGGAACAATCAGTTTCTACTCTCAAGGCGACTTTACTGACCTTTGCCGTGGTCCGCACTTACCCGATACTAGCTACATTAAAGCGGTTAAGTTACTCAGCGTTGCTGGTGCATACTGGAGAGGAAATGAGAATAACAAAATGCTAACCCGCATTTACGGTATTACTTTTCCTCAAAAGAAACTCCTCGACGAGTATTTAGTTATGCTCGAAGAGGCAAAAAAACGCGACCACCGTAAGGTTGGTAAGGAACTCGAACTATTTGCATTCTCTCAGAATGTGGGTCCAGGTTTACCATTATGGTTACCCCGTGGTGCACAGCTGCGTGAGCGTTTAGAGATGTTCCTTAAGAAAGTTCAGAAACAGTATGGTTACGAGCAGGTAATATCGCCCCATATCGGACAAAAAGAACTTTACGTTACTTCTGGTCACTGGGCTAAGTACGGTAAGGATAGTTTCCGTCCAATAACCACTCCACAGGAGGGCGAGGAGTTTATGCTTAAACCCATGAACTGTCCTCATCACTGCGAGATGTACAAAAC
>CAZTVB010000422.1:0-3041 GCA_964616315.1 uncultured Rikenellaceae bacterium | reverse complement strand
GTCGCCAAATTGCGAGAATATATCGTCGATATTCCATTCGTGGGAGTATCCACCTCCGGAACTACCCATTCCAGCGTGTCCGAATTGGTCGTAACGGGCGCGTTTGTTGTCGTCACTTAAAACCTCGTAGGCCTCGGCGGCTTCCTTGAACTTATCCTCTGCTTCCTTGTCGCCAGGGTTTTTATCGGGGTGAAACTGGATGGCTTTTTGCCGGTATGCCTTTTTAATTTCCTCCTTGCTGGCACTCTTGCTAACGCCAAGTATCTCGTAAAAATCTCTTTTTGTTGTCATAACTTCAGTTTAGCTTATTCGCCCACAACTACCTTTGAGAAACGCATTACTTTATCGTTAAGCATATAGCCTTTTTGCACAACATCCACAATTTTGCCCTTTTGAGCCTCTTCCTGAGCGGGGAATTTTGCGATAGCTTCGTGCAAATCGGTATTCAATTCCTGTCCAACAGCATCAATCTCCTTAACACCTTTAGATTTCATGAATTCGTTGAATTTATTCACAATTAACGAGAGCCCATCCTTAACCGCATTGATATCGGTTGCTGTTTCGATAACTTTCAGCGCTCTCTCTAAATCGTCAACCACTGGGAGTAAATCCTTCAGAACTTCCTCCGAACCATACTTTAAAATATCTGATTTTTCGCGAAGGGTCCTTTTGCGGTAGTTGTCAAACTCGGCCGATAGACGAAGGTATTTGTCCCTCATATCTTCAAACTGACCTGCGAAATCAATAGTTTTTTCCTTTTTGCCAGTCTCAGGTTGAGTGTTTTGCTCATTCTCAACAGCAATATTTTCTTCTGCTTGGGTAGTTTGAGCATCGTTTACCTCAGTTGTGCTTTTCTCCTCTGCCATCTCTTCGTTATGCTTATGTTTCTTACTCATAGCGCAATATGTAGTTTTTGTTTTATTATCAAGGTCTGTTTTTGCAAACTGATTTAATCAAAAGTTGTTCCAATAAGCTGTTTGCGTCAAAATGGCACAAAGGTAGGAAAATGAATGGAAATAGATGAAGTTAGTATTGAAGAATTAACCCCTCAAGGGTTTTAAACACTTGAGGGGTTAAAGAAAATAGCGTATCTGAACCGATACGCTATTTTCTTTTATTCTAAACTTTAAAAACTATTTTTTCTTTCCTTTTTTGCCATCGTCTTTTGTTTTCACAGGTTCATCAGGAGCAAACAATCCTTCGCGTGAAAGTAAATGGTCCAAATTTGCAACTCCGTAAACCGCTATAGCAGTTACAATTGATGTGTGGTTTGAGTATTCAGCAGGGCATTTATCGTAAGTATCGCGTTCGGTATGCCAAATCTCTCCGTAACTAAAGTCGTATCCGTTGATATCCTCTGTTCCAAACTGGAACGTAGGAACACCCTTTACAATGAATGGAGCCGTATCGGTACCTCCTGGCGATTTAGGTTTTGGACGAGGGGTTGCTTTGTTTACTTTGAATGGAAAATTTAGGTTGATTCCATTTATTGGTTTGCAGATACTTTCAAAATCACCTAGCATTGCCTCTGGAACTGTTATGCTAGTTGGCACTGTTGGGCCTCCATCGCGGTTGAACATTGCAGATACTTTATCCATCTTATCGGTATTGTTTTCAACCCAAGCGGTTGAACCCAAAAGACCAAATTCTTCGCCTGACCATAGACAAACAAGAATTGTACGCTTGGGTTTGCCTCCTGCTTTCATAATAAGCCTTGCTGCTTCCATCGCAGGGGCAACTCCAGAAGCATCATCAACAGCGCCTGTTGCAACATCAAATGCATCGAGATGACCACCCATAATAACATACTCGTTTGGGAATTCAGTTCCTTTAATTGCTCCAATTACCGTATGGTAGGGGATAGGTCCTGGTCGGAAATGGTTACGAATATCGAATTCCAGTTGGAAATACCTACGTTCCTTTGTCATTTGCTCAATCATCTTATACTGATGCTCGTCGAGTTTGATATCTGGAACTTTGGGCAAATTATCCCAGGTCATTTTGTCGATATTTTTTCTGTCGTACAGGGCAGTTATAGGAACTGGGCTTGATTGGATTATACCTAGAACCCCTGCATCAACCATTTGTTTGTAGAAAAGACCCGGTTCTTCAATCATAGGAAGAAGTTCCTTTTGCTGGCCGTTTCTATTCATCCAGTTCTCGCGGCGGATTTCGTCGTTCTTCTTTTCAATCTCAGCATTTTGGGCAATTATTGAATCTCGACGAATATTTGCCTTGTCCGAGTAATCTATTGGCCAACCAGTATTTTTGCCCGATACAAGTACCCAAGCACCTTTGAGTTTACCTTTCATCCGCTCGAATTCGCGTTTTGTTTTAGGCTCAATTAAAACATGCCCGCGTTGAACTCCTTTTGTTCCAACAGTGTAGGATGGTGTCGCAAAATGAAGTATTGTTCCATTTTCATCTAATAGTCTTCCAAACCAAGGTCCGCGGTTAAATCCAATTGGCAGCACACCTGTTTCATGAAGTATAACATCCATTCCCCAATCCTTGAACTGCTGAGCAGCCCAAACAACTGCTGTTTCGTAATTGGCTGAGCCAATTGGTCTTCCGCCAATTCGGTTGGCTAGTACGTCCAAGTGCTGCATTGTTTGGTTATCGGTTTGCCCAATTTCAATGATTTTTTGAACAACGGGGTCGGTTTGGGCTTTACTTCCAACCGTAATGAGTATTAAAAGTGATAGTAAGATGCTAGAGAAAATATGTTTCATAGGTTAATGGGTTTAGGTTTTGCTTTTTAGAGTGAATTTTTAAATGAAAGTTTAACTAAGAGAGATGAAATTCTCTTACAATGTGGTTGTTTAAATTGTGTTAGGTTTGTTCTTTATTTTTCAATTAATGCTTTGACTTCTTCATACGATTCTTTCACATTTCGAGGGAATGAGTAGTTGACTAGATTTGACTTGATACTTGCTCCATCTTTTGTTGGTTCAATTCAGGCAATATGTAAAACGTTTAAAAGAATTTTGGTGCCATTTTTCTCTGTTACCTCAATAAATTTGCATTCCATAGTAGTAGAG
>CAZTVB010000421.1:0-3057 GCA_964616315.1 uncultured Rikenellaceae bacterium | reverse complement strand
AACTTTTTGCTCTAATCCAATACGCAGAATTGCATCGGGATGAAACTCTTTTGTGTCATTAATGGTTCGGGTGCCACCCTCGGCGCCTATTCCAATATAGGGATTAAGGAAAATTGGAAGATAGAACTTCAAATCCAAACCATACCGAATATTGTCTTTTCCTAATTCTACGTTATTTTGTTCTTCAAGTATTTTTTTTGAAATTAACCCTTCGTAGCCTAACCATGCACCAATGGAAATTTTTTTGTGATGGAAAAGTCGCTTGTACAAATCTTACTCAGCCGATAAAATTGAATATCTACGCCAGTAGGTTCTAGGATATCAATTCCAGAACCCATTCTCCATCGTCCAGTATGCTCTTTCTTATCCTGAAGCCAGTTGCTTTTTTTATGTTGTGCTTGAATTGAAGTACCTGTTATTAAAAGGAGTACTATTTGGAGTATTATTTTTTGATTTAATAATTTCATCGTGATGGATATTGTTTAAGCTAATTTGAGCGATATGGTAAAAGTGCTACCCTTCTCCAGTTCGCTTTCCACAGTAATTTTACCTCCATTTCGTTCAATAAATTCTTTGCTTAGAATTAGCCCTAATCCCGATCCTTTTTCATTGTGAGTGCCTGCAGTAACAACATCCTTATCAATTCGGAATAGTTTGTTAATTCTGTCGGGACTAATTCCTACTCCATTGTCGGCAATGCATAAGTAGCAGAAATAGTCGTCGGTTTTAGTGTAGATATTTATTGAGCCATTATCCTTTGTGAATTTTACCGCATTGGTTAAAATGTTTCGAACGACTGTGTATAGCATGTTCTCATCCGCTATTACATTAATCGACTCAGGAACCGATAGCGTTAGATTGATTCCTTTTGCATTAACCTTTGTGCTAACCAATTCAACATTATCTTGGATAACCGACCGTAAATTGACCTGTTTGGGATTGAACGGAAGATCGCCCATTTGGTTTGTTGACCAGTCCAAAAGGTTTTCAAGTAGATTGTAAGTAGTGTGGGATAGTTTATTTAGTTCTTCAATAATACGCTTGGTCTTCTGCTTGTCAAATTCATCGAAATCGGTTAGAATATAACTTGTGGAATTTACAAGAGTGCTTATAGGGTTGCGAAGATCATGGGCGATTATCCTGAAGAATTTATTTTTGGTTGCATTGCTTAACTCCAACTCATCTTTTTTCTTTTCAATTTCCTCTTTTTGGGCCTCAAGTTCAACATTCTTTGCGCTAATCCAATCGTTGGCATCCTTTAAATGCTCGGCCTGAACTAGAATTTCCTCGTTTTGAATAAGGATTTCTTGGGTGCGCTCTTTTACCAGTTGTTCAAGCTTATTTTTTTCAATTATAAGCTTATAGGTGTAGAGTTTTACAATTAAAAGGATGAAAAGTATGCTTAAAACAAAATAGGAGAGATAGGCATAGTAAGTTCTGTACCACGGTGGTAAAACGCTAAACTTGAATTCAGCAACAGGGCTTTCTATTCCATATAAATTTTTGGCTTTAACTTTAAACGAGTACGAACCTTCGGGTAAATTTGTGTACTCCTTACTCAACTCTGTTCTCCAATTCGACCACTGATTATCGTAACCTTGAAGGAAGTAGCTGTATAGGTTTTTCTTATCGCCTTCGAAAAATGGCCATGCATAATGGAATGTGATGGAATTATTTCTTGCTTTAAGAATCGTAGTTAAATCGATTACTGATTCAGTGGCAATAGGATATAAAGTATCGAACTGAGACTTCGTGGAGTAAAAGTTTGTACCGCCGAAAAGTAAGGAATCACCACAAATAACTTTCCTTATAATAGCAGGTGGAACATCGTTAAAGTCTCTGAACGGAGAATTTGATTGAGAGAATACCCCTTGTTTTGTACTGAACCAAACAACCGAATCGTTATGATGAGTAACATAATCGTCGGTAAGAACTGCATCGGCGATTCTAAGGTTTGTTAACGAATCGATGAAGCGTTTGGCTTTTTGTTCTTCGGTTAAATTGGTTCTAATAAAATTGAACTCATCGAACCGTTTTAGCGAATCATTGAAAGTGTATAAATTTCGGTTAGCAATAAATAGGAGTGGGTTATGTAAATCGAATATTCTTAAATAACGCATGTTATTTATTCCGCTAGTTGTATCGTAATGCTCTATTGTGCAAAGTGAAGTATCGTTAAGGAATGAATTTTTTATTCTGTAAATGCCATTGTACCTTGGGATAATCCATAAATTGCCTAACGAGTCTTCGCCAATATCCCTAATTGATTCCTCTTTAAGATATTTTATTCCTTTATCGTTCCATTGGCTATTTTTATACTCAAGTTCAGCGAGCCCCTTATTAAGCCCTAGAAATAACTTGTATGGGTTTTTTCTGCTCTGATGCAGGCAGTTTACCGCATCGTATTCTGCAATTTTTGATGATTTTGGTCCGGTAATCTGATGTACACCTGTACGTGTTGCAACAAGTAGCAGAGTATTGTTATCGGGAACAAAGTTTAATTCATCATTGCTGCTTCGAATTAAGTTTTTTACCCCTAGCAGTGGTGGTTGGAAATACTGAAAACCCCATGCTTGCTCGAAAATTCCCTCAACAGGGTTAAATGTGTTAGTCTCAAATTTAGTTAGACTCTTTCGGGTGTAGAAAATGCCAGAACCCGTGGAGATATAAAAGTACTCCCCAACACGAGCAACATCGGAAAGAGTACCATTTATTCCTACTGACTCATTCCAGTACCTATATGGAGACCGAATTTCGACCTGACAAATTCCATTGTCCAGAGCAAGCCACAAGTTCTGTCCATCGTGCGAATACAAGTATAGTGTAGGACTTTTGATTCCAATTGTTCTATGATCAATAATGTCTTTAACATTCCAGTCGCTGTCAATAATTAATAAGTCGCCAGAGATGGAGCTCAAGGCAAAAAGATTATCGGATAGAGCTATTCCATGGTAAAAAGAATTTTCGACAAAGTAGTCGTTAACTCTCTTTGCTTTGGAAGAAATGCTCGATACCGGCTTAATAGTAGGATTTTTGGTATAGTTGTCAACATAAAAT
>CAZTVB010000420.1:0-3057 GCA_964616315.1 uncultured Rikenellaceae bacterium | reverse complement strand
TAATTCTACTTGATTATCAGTTATTGCTGAAAATTTCAATGATGAACAAGAAGAAAAAACTATTATTAAGATAAGTATAATAAATGTTAGCTCTGATTTCTTCGCCATTAGGCATCTATTTTAATTAATAGTCATTTTCGTAAGTAAAATTGCAACTAGCTTAATTATTTGTATACCCCAAAGAAAAATCTATCTCAATATTTTCCTCACAAAAGCCACCGTAAAGTACGACATCATAAACACGCCGACAAAAGCGGTTAAATCGGCTACTAGGCGGAGTATGCCTATGGGCACAATTTCGCCATAGCCTACGGTAAAGTACGTTATGCCGGTATAGTATGCCGAATTCCAGTACTTTATCCAAAATGGGTCGTTGGGGTTAATGCCGTTAAGGTATGTGTTGGCTAGGTAAGGAAGGGTTGTAAATATCATTGCGAAAAAGAGTATCATTACAATATTGCTGAATATTACTCGTACAGGCGATGTGGCGTAAAGCCCCATCCAGTCAAATACCAATTTTTTGAAGCCAAATGCAGGGTACTGCCATATGGCCGACTTCTTATCTTTTTGGATAGATTCTGTAAGTACTGCTTTGGCCTCGTTCCGCTTAAATTCCACGTAGGCTAAGTCCTCATCGTCGTACTGGCCTGAGTTGTTGAAGTTTTGTTTTAGGACTCGGAACTGTTCCGCTTTGTTCCTGTAGCCGGTGTCGGATTGGTTGTAGATAAGCGGCTTTAGGTTGTTCGATTCCCAATCTAAGTAAAGAATCCCGAGTAGCCTTACGCCCGATAAATACAGGGTGTTTACTTTGGGCAAATCGCCGTGGGTCCAGTAGTCCACAATATCTCGGAAAATGCATCCAGTCAAATTCATCACCTGGCAGGTATCAACGTGTAGTTTTAGGGTAGAGTTGAACTGGCAATCGTCCAAATGCAGCTCCTTGATAAATGCTCCCCGGAAGCTAACATCGGCGTTGAACGTGGAGCGTTCAAATATCAGGTCGGAGTCCAAGCCTTCGAATAGTTCGTAGTTTACTGTGCAGTTGCCAAACGTAACGCGCTTAAAGGTGACTTTTCCTTTTTTTGACTGTGCGCCCTCAAAGGTAACCTCGCCATCGCCAAATACACAGCGGTTGAAGGAGGTACGACCTGTTCCAAACTCAACGGTTCTAAAATCGGTACGTCCATTGCCAAACTCGGTTTGCTCGAACGATATGCTGCCCTTTCCAAACTTGGCGTAGTGGAAATCAACTTTTCCGTTTCCAAAACGGGCAACCTTAAAGCTGGCATCGCCATCGTTAAAACGAGCGTTGATGAACGATACGTTACCATTGCCGAACTCTGTGTTGGTGAAGATTACCTCGCCATCGCCAAAATCGACATCCTGAAAATCCTTTTCGCCTATATCGAAGATGGTGTTCTTAAAGGTGATTATTCCACCTGCAAGCTGAGCCTGAGTGAAGTTCACCTTATCGACCTTAACAAAGCAGTTGGCAAAATCGAATCCGTGCTTGCTGATTTTTGTGGAGTGAAAGTCGAATGCTTTAGAGACGATATAAGAGTCGTTGAACGTTGTGATATCGGTAAAATCGACCAACGAGAAGTCGATGCTTAGGTTAGATTCGAAAAATGCGCTTTTGGCGCTGAATTCCTTTACAGTTAGGTGTAATTGTTTGTCGATAATTAAATAGCGTTTACAGGCTGTGGATGAAAATCCTTTTATGTAGCAACTATCGAGGTTGATATTCTCGCCACGTCCAATGCGCTCGTATATATCCGATATTTCGGGGTAGGCCAAATGAAATGTTTGGATTTCTCGTCCTTTTTCATTGAAAAGCGTAATTGTTGCCGTTTGTGGTGTTGTGTAACCATCTGCTCGTACAAAGGGACGCTCAATTATATCAACGCTGTAAGTATCGAAACTATAGGCCATTACTCCGAATGTTTGAATATCAGTTTATTTGACAGAATAAAAATAGTGTTTATTTGGGAAAATTAAGATTTGTGGTGAAAAAGTTTTTTGTTGGGGTTTTTGGATTTGATATCATTTATAAATTTTGACTTTCGTCTTTCTGACGCGAATATATTTGAATAACGCACTCGTCAGGAAACGAGCGGGAGCGAAAGTTCACCGAAGGCAATGACAACGCTTGCATTCGTTAATAAAGGAACAATGGTTATGTCCGCCCACAAATTTGGCTGTAAGGGCAAACTTTGCAGTTCTCGGTTTTGTCGGTTTGGGTGAAATCAACCTCGGGGTTGAATATTTCAGTAACTAAACTATTTAGCAACTCCTTGAACGGTTGAGAGTAATTCTCGTACGATTGAATTTCTTCCTTTGTGCCTCTCTTGTCTGATGTTTGGTAAAGCACAGGGGTGTAATCCCTAGAGCTATTCCTTACAAACCAAAGGTTTGGGTTAATCTGGCTTGGTCGAAACTTGCTTATTTTACCAAATATCTCCGCGTATGTGAAAATTTGGAACACACCATCCAACTCCTTGTTTTGCAGTAGGTCTGCAATGTTTTTGAACCTATCCTTCTTAACATCGTACTTGCCCGTTTTAAAATCGACAATGCGGAACTGGTTAGCTGCTTGTTCAATCCTATCAATACGCCCACCAACTCGCACCTTGGTATCTTTGCCCTGAATAGTAATGGGGATGTCGATAATTACTTCCTGCTCGGTGCTGAAAATAGAGTATGGCGCTCTGTTTGTGTCCACTGCAAGCATCTGGAATATCATCCACTTTATTCGTTCCAGAATTAGGGCATTACGGCCAATAAGTATTTCATCAATTTTGTTGATATCGAGTTTGTAGTTCTCAGCAAATGCAGTACGTACAGCGTTATTTATTAAATCGATATTGCCGCTTAATTCCTCCAACTTCTCCTTGGTAACATTGCTGGCTATATCCTTGTAAATTAGCTCAACAGCACGGTGAAGAATTGTTCCAACGCCACGCTCATCCATTGCTTCCTCCATCTCCTCCGGTTCCTCAATGTTGGCTATTTTGCTGAAGAAGAAACGGAGCGAGCAGTTCTTATAGCTCGATAGAG
>CAZTVB010000419.1:0-3060 GCA_964616315.1 uncultured Rikenellaceae bacterium | reverse complement strand
AATAATGGCTGTTATGGATTTACAGGCTCAATGCTGGAGCCGAGGCGATATTGATGGTTTTATGGATGGTTACTGGAGATCGGACAGCTTGCGCTTCCTTGGTAGGAGAGGGCTCACGAAGGGTTGGCAAACCACCTTGGATAACTACAAAAAGTCGTATCCAGATAAAAACGCAATGGGAAAGTTGGTTTTCAACTACATTTCGTTTGAGCCAATGAACGAGATACAGATGTTTGTTGTTGGCAAGTGGACTCTTGAGAGAGAGAAAGATACCTTAGGTGGTTACTACTCTTTACTATGGCAAAAGTTTGATGGTGAGTGGAAGGTTATTTTTGACCATACAAACTAGGCTACATTACGCCTGGCGATATTTCTTACTATTTGGTGTAAAAAAAATTCTGGAACAAATTCCAGAATTTTTTCAGTAGTATTTTTTAGAATCCACCATCTACAATCCAAACCTTGTTGGGATTGTCGTTACGGACTGCTAGGTTGTGCTTAATGGTTTTGCCCGATTTTAGTTTGATTTCGTAAGGAACAAACTCTCCGGGGTATTGACCCGATTTAAATGGTTCGCCCAATTTTACAAGTGTTAAGCCACCAAATTTGTCTTTTACTTCCTTTACTTTTGAACCGTTGCTCGAGATAAATTCGAAGGTTTGTGCCACTAGTTTCCAATTGCTGTTTGATAAGCCTTCGAAGAATAGCTCTGCTGCTCTTTTGCTACTTATGTTTTTGAATGTTTCGTTGTTGAATTCTTTTGATAAATCAAACCATTCAGTTCCTTTTGGTAGATTTATACTAAACAGACTTTCATCCATAGTTGTGTTGTATTCAATACTTGTGATTTCTGCAATTAACGTTTCATTCTTGCCCTCAAGGATAAATATTTTTAATCCTTTAAGCAGTTTGGTGTTTTTGTCAAATATATACTCGCGTCGGTTATCCGATTCCTCAATTGAACTATTCTTGCAGTAATCGTTAATGAAATTTCCCTTTGCGTTGGATGTGATTGTGAAGTAAATCAATCCATCTTTATCTTCCATTTTAAACTTTGAACCATCGGCTTTAATGTTATTCTGTTCCTTCGATAGAACTCTTTCTGGCTCAAGTAGTATTAAAAACCATTCTGCAATGGAAGATGTATTGGAATCCTTAAAGTATCCATCAACCTTAGGCACGAAAAGGTATTGGGAGTTTCCATCGTTAACCAAAGTTCTTCCCGACTTTTCAATTCTCCATTTCGCAGAGGGCTCAAAAGTCTTGTAGATTGTGTGGTTAACCATGTCGTAGGTTGTTCCCACAAGGGCAAAGTTGTCCGAAGCATCGGTGCGAACCTTCAGTTTGATGACCATGTTTTTGATAAACTGCGTTGCTTTAATTGAACTTTCAAAAAAGTTGTTAGCAGCTCTAGCTGAATGGTTGAAGATATTTGTGGTGTTGTCAAGTACTGGTATTGCCACCATAAGTATGGCAAATACAGCAGCAACGCTAAAAATCTTTTTAAATCTTGAATTTAATTTTACAGTTTTAGTTTCTTGAGTGCTCATTTTTTGTTCCTCCATTTTTAGTTGGTTCATAATGTTTTGCTTTAGCAAAAATGGAGCATTGGGTTGCTGGATAGGTTTGAGTGTTGATAGAACTTTTTTAGTGTTTTCGTACTCAACAAGGCAATCAGGGCATTGCTGGATATGTTCTAAAATATCGGCTACTTCGGTTGGATTTATTCCCGAATCGAACAGATTAACCATTTCTAATTTACATTTTTTGCAGTCCATAATTTACCTCCTTTTGTGTTGTTACTCCAACTCTTAGCTTGTCAATACCATACTTAAACCGCGATTTTATGGTAGTAACAGGAATTTCGAGAATCGATGCTATTTCAACAAAACTTAGATTGTCAAAAACTCTCAGTCTAATTACATTGGCCTGGTCATCTGGCAAATCGGTTAGGAGTTGGTTTAGCCTTTCGTACTCCTCTATCTGAATCATTTTTTCAGATATTTCCTTTTCCTGCAGATGATTTGGCAACGTAGCCGTATCAATAGGTTCAAACTGTAGTTTTTTGCTTTTCCGGTGATAATCCACACAGGCGTTTGCAATGCTTCGGTACAGGTAGTATTTGATGTTTTTTATAGATTCTAAGTTTTTATTTTCGTGATATAATTTTAAAAATACATCCTGTACAATGTCTTGCGAGTCCGCAAATGAACCTGTTCTAAAAAAAGCAAAACTAAAAAGTTGATCCTGAAATTCCGTTATTACCTTTTCCAGTTCTTCCAATTTGCTACGGCCGTTAGCTAATTCCATTTTTGCGTTTTAAAGCTTTGTTGATACGACGTAAAAGTCAGAATAAAAGACGTATTTTTTATGTTTTTTTATCTATTGATAACTAAATGGAGGTATTTTATGTAATAAAAAAATAGCCAGATATTTGAATCTGGCTATTCAATCTTCAAAACCATCCTAAAGAGATGGATTGGCAAAGTTTATTCTTGCAGGCTTTTACCCCACTTCAACTTTTTGGCTAACTTTTTTAACTGTTGCTGTGTGACAAGTTTTGCAGCAGAATGGGCAGCCATTGGATTTAGGGAATGATTTTTTTGCTTCTTTAAGCGCTTCGTTGCAGGTTCCAAATAGGCCTACATAGTAACGCTTGGTTTGGTCGGGAAGGAATTTGCATCCACTTCGGTGCATTTCGTATTCACCGCTCTCCTTTGCTTTGAGGTCAATGTAAAAGATATCCATAGCTATAAGTTTTAGTGTCCCTTTATAGTTTAATATGGATAGGTGCAAAATTGTTACCCCCTTTTTGCGAAAAAATATCGATGTAATGAAAAAATCCAGACAGAGTCTGGATTTTTTTTGTTTTATATCGCTTCTTGAGAAGATGATTGGCTATTGTCGTCTTTCATTTTCTTTTTCTTGTCCTTTTTCTTTTTCTTATCGGATTTTTTTGATTTCGGCCCCATTGTTTTCCACCAAATTATGTAAACAATAGCGGTCATTACCCAAACAGGCCAAATTTTCATAAAGAAAATAAGCACCCACACAATTCCT
>CAZTVB010000418.1:0-3067 GCA_964616315.1 uncultured Rikenellaceae bacterium | reverse complement strand
CATTGAAACTGTTGTTGAAAAAGTTAACGGATACACTGTTGAAAAAGCAATGTGTGTTCGAACAAACAAGGGTTTTGAAGAAAGCATCTCGTTGGAGGAGCTAATGGAACTAAACGGAGACAAACTCCAATTACAAGAAAAAACTGCCTCGGCCAACATCTATGAACTAGCAAAAGAAAACCCCAACTTCAAAGCAACTAAGTCCCTCCCAACTTCATTCGACTGGAGAAGTTACAATGGACATTCATACATAGGTGCTGTTCGCGACCAAGGTGGTTGCGGTTCTTGTTACTCCTTTGGCGCTTCGGCTTGCGCTGAGGGTACTTACAATTTCGCTACAGGCAAATACGACTCAAATACTGCCGATTTCTCCGAAGCATATATTGCTTGGTGTTTAAGCACAATGTCTGCATACAGCAGCCATTTCAGCGGATGTAACGGTGCCGACTACACATATTCAGAACTTCAGGCCTTGGTTGATGTAGGAACAATAAACGAATCTTACTTCCCTTACACCGAGGCTGATAATCAATCATGTCCATCGGCAGCATCATCTGCACCAAAAACAAAATTCAACAATTGGTACAGGGTGGCTTGCTCTGATATTGATGCAATTAAAACTGCAATTATGACTTACGGTGTTGTAGATGCCGCCGTTTATGTAACTACATCGTTCCAAAATTATACTGGAGGAATTTACTCGGACACCTATACTGCTTGCACAAGTAGTCCATGCTACGATACTCCTACAAACCATGCAATAGCATTGGTTGGTTGGGGATACGATGCAACTTATGGCGATTACTGGATCCTTCGTAATTCTTGGGGTAGTTCATGGGGTGAGAGTGGTTATATGAGAATTAAAGCCACCTCTGCACGCGTTGCCTGCGAAGTTTGCTATATGGTTTACCAAGATGATGGAACAACTGCTCCAACAGTAACCACCAACACCGTATCTTCAATTGCCGATAATTCAGCTGTTTGCGGTGGAAACATAACATCTAATGGTGGCGCAACTATTACCGCAAGCGGTATTGTTTATGCAAAAACCACCAGCCCAACCCTTACCAGCGGCACAGTTGTTTCTACATCTCCAACCACAACATCTGGCTCATATAGTTTAACTATGAGCGGATTAACCACGGGTACAAAATACTACGTTCGGGCTTACGCAACCAATGCAAAAGGAACAAGCTATGGTGTAGAAAATTCATTTACTACAACGGGAGATCTTCCAATAGAGTACTGTACATCACAAGGAAACAACTATTCGTATGAATGGATTTCCAGTGTCACAGTAGGATCTCTTACAAATGCATCAAGTGCTGCGGGTTATACTGACTTCACCGGAAAATCAGTTACGCTAGCTGCGGGGACTACATACAACGTTTCCTTGGTTCCTGGCTTTGCCAGCACAACATATAACGAGTACTGGAAAATATTTATCGACCTTAACCACGATGGTGATTTTACTGATGCAAATGAAACTGTATTTGATGCAGGAGCCCTAAGCAAAACTACGGTCACAGGCACTTTAGCAATCCCTTCAGGAACAGCCGCTGTAACAACCAGAATGAGAGTTTCCATGAAGTACAATGCATCACAAACAGCATGCGAATCGTTCTCATATGGTGAAGTTGAGGATTACATGGTTGTAATAACAGGTGGCACTCCAGACACACAAGCTCCAACCGCTCCAACCAACCTTGCGGCGTCTAGTATAACGTCAACCTCAGCAACGTTGAGTTGGACTGCTTCTAATGATAATGTGGGGGTTACAGGATACAACATTTACAAAAACGGAACATTATTAACGACCTCAACAGGCACGTCTTACAGTGTAACCAGTTTATCTGCAGGAACAACATACTCTTTCTACGTAAATGCATACGATGCTGCAGGAAACGTTTCGGCCGCTAGTAGTACAATTAATGTAACTACCCCAATTATTGAAAGTTATTGTGCATCAAAAGGAAATAATGTAACCTACGAATGGATTGACTTGGTTAAATTGAATACAATTAACAATGTAACTGCTGCCAATGGAGGTTATGGTAATTTCACAAGTCTTTCTACAGATTTAGGTAGAGGTACAAGCTATACTATCTATTTCAGCGCAGGATTCAAGAGCACTAAATACACTGAATATTGGTATATATGGATCGATTATGATCATAGCGGTACATTCGAGAGTTCAGAACTTATTAGCACCGGTTCTTCAAGCGCTTCAACTACGTTAAGCAAAGCATTTACCGTACCTTCAACTGCAACTCTAGGTTCAACAAGAATGCGTGTAACCATGAAGTACAACTCCGCTCCAACAGCGTGCGAAACATTTAGCTATGGCGAGGTAGAAGACTATACAGTAAATATAACAGGAACCGCATCGATTAAAACTGAAGGTATAGAAGCAGAAGAACTTGGAAATGAACTTCCAACAAGCATTACGCTCTATCCAAACCCTGCCAACAATACAATCAATATAAAACTTAACTGCGAGATGAACAACAACGCTGTCCATATTTACAACAGCACTGGCGCTCTTGTTAAGGTTGAAAAAATGAATGCTGATGTTAAGGAGATAGACATTACCGATCTTCCTGCAGGTATATATATTGTTAAAGTTGACGATCCTAAAGAGGCGTTTACTGCTCGCTTTGTAAAGAAATAAAGACTCTAAGTTTAATTAGAAAGAGGCTAATTGTTAGCCTCTTTCTTTTTTGGGTTCGAGCTCATTTCAAAAAGAAAATCCCCATTTTGCTCCATAAAATCTAACAATGGTATTTTCATTTGATAGCCAAGAGAATCCTTACATCGGCATATTGCATAGCTGGACTGGATTAATGAATCAACGAAGTTTTCTGTTTCACAACCCTTAATTGCACAGTAAGAGTATTTTGTTCCACAAATACCTCTATAGAAAAACCACTCATCGCATTCGCTTCCATCTGGGAAAATACAAACTTTGTTCTGGTTGCCTAAACTATCAACCCTAATCTCTGATTTATAACCTAAAAATTTTACATAAACAGATGCAGGATTTGGTATAAATTTATTCTGCGATTCT
>CAZTVB010000417.1:0-3070 GCA_964616315.1 uncultured Rikenellaceae bacterium | reverse complement strand
ATTTTTTAGTGATGGTAACTTTCCGTTTTTTACAAAAAAATAGATTTATACATATCATTTCATTTTTAGTAGTATTATCATCGTGCTCGAGTTCCCCCGAATTAGTTCAGGTTCGGTTAAAACTTGATGATTTAAGTAAGCAGTGGGTTTACCTTTGCCAGTGGGATGGTAATCAGAATGCGGTTGTAGATTCCGTTAGAACCAATTCAAGAGGCAAGGCCAAGTTAGAGTTTCGTACGCATACTGCAGATTTGTTTGCAATTACTGCGGATAAGAAGGAATTTCCAATTGTAATTGTTACAAATCCTGGCGATAGAATTGTAATAGATGGCAATTTCAGGAATTACAAGGTTGTTGGTTCAAAAGAGTCCGCCGAGGTAAAGGCAATGCAGGATAGGCTAAACAACTTCCGTGATGCTATGGGAGGTCTTCAGTTTCAGTTGCCCGATAGTGTTAACACCCCTGCAAACGATTCTATAACTAGGCTAATCAATTTAAAAATCGATTCATTAAAATCTGAATACAGCAATTTTGGGAAATCCTATGTAAGTAGTAATCTTTTTTCACTTTCATCAATACTAGTTTTAACCGCTAAAGTTGGTGAAATGGATGTTCTCCCTTATGCTGATAATCGACTTTTATACATAAAAGTAGATTCTTGTTTAAATAGGGTCTATAGCGATAAGCCAATTGTTAAGTCGTTCCGTAATTATATCTACTCCAAGGAGAAGTTCTACAGTATAGACCGGAGCGCTGTGAATTTAAATGCCGGAGATTATATTCCGGCTGTTAATTTTAATTTGGTTGATGGGCGTGTAGTAAACATTCCAGGATTATGGGCTAGGTTAATTCTTATTGATTTTTGGGCCAATTGGTGCCACAATTGCAATAATCAACCCTATAACTTTAAACCTGTAAATATTGAGTTTGCAAAGAAAGGATTACAGATAATTCAAGTTGCTGCAGATTTCAATCCAGATTCATTGCATGCAATCACAGTCCGCGATTCATTAAACTGGATGCATATGGCTGAAGAGAATCCGTATAATTCACAACTATTCAAATCGCTTGGTGTTATTAAACTTCCAACAAATTTTTTGATTGACCGTTGGGGTAGGATTGTTGCTACTAATATTTATGGTGATTCACTAACATCAACTTTACACTCATTTTTAGATGTAAAAGTTGTAAAACCTAGAGTTGTTGTGGACTCTTCTGCAATTAAGGTGGCAACACCAGTTCTATAATTATTAATAAAAGAAATAATGCCAGCGGTTAAACCCAAAAAAGAGTTAGGTCAGCACTTTTTGCACGATAAGCGAACTGCTCAACGAATTGTTGAGAGTTTACAGGCTGTAGATGTGGATAATGTATTGGAGATTGGCCCAGGAATGGGTGTGCTAACAGTGGATTTGCTTGCAAAATATGCCGATAAATTCTGGGCTGTAGAGATAGATAAGGAGTCTGTTGCGTATCTTAACGCAACCCTGCCAATTTTAAGTAAAAATATTTTGGGCGAGGATTTCCTTAAAATCGATTTATCGCAAAAGTTTAATGGAAAACTTGCCATTATTGGGAATTTACCATATAACATATCGTCGCAGATTTTTTTCAGTATCCTCGAAAATAGGCAGTCGGTTACTGAGGTTGTAGCAATGGTTCAGCGCGAAGTTGCGCTGCGAATTGCCGAAAAACCCGGAACAAGAACTTACGGAATACTTAGCGTATTGCTTCAGGCCTACTACAACATTAATTATTTGTTCACTGTAAGCGAGGGAGCATTCACCCCTCCGCCAAAAGTTAAATCAGCAGTAATCCGGTTAACTCGCAATAATACTTTACATCTAGGTTGTAATGAGGAACTTTTTGTTAAAGTTGTTAAGGCGTCGTTCAATCAGCGCCGAAAAACATTGCGTAACTCAATTCGCTCGGGATTTGCATCGTTGGAAATAAGCGATAAATTTGCCCAAAAACGTGCAGAGCAGCTCTCTGTGGCTGATTTTATAGAATTGACCAATGAGGTTGAAAAATCTATAAGCAAGGTTTAGTTTTTTGCTTATTGAAAACTAAACTTTGTTCATCACTAAGATTTAGTGTTAATTGCTTCTACTGGGCTTAATCTTGATGCAATCCAGGCCGGAACAAATCCTGACGCTATCCCAATAACCGCAGAAATCAGAATCCCTCTTACAATGTTTGAAAGGGTAAGGTAAATTGAGAAGTCTGTAAAGTTATTGATAAGGATTGTGCCTACAAATATTAGCAGCAAACCTATTGCGCCACCAAGAACTGCAAGTAGAACTGACTCGTAGAGGAACTGTATCAAAATAAAATATCGTTTTGCACCCAACGCTTTTTGAATACCGATTTGGCTTGTACGTTCTTTTACTGACACAAACATAATATTGGCAATACCAAAACCTCCAACAATAATAGAGAAGAATGCAATAAAACCACCAGCAAAGTTTATTGAACCAAAAATAGCATCCAAACTGTCTTTCATCAAGCTAATCTGGTTTAGTGCAAAATTATCATCGTCTAAAGGCTTAAGTCTATGGTATGAGCGTAAAATTCCACGGAGTTCATCCATCAAGTCGGCCACATCAACATTCGGTTTAGCCTTAACCATAATCCAAGGACCATTACGGCGGAAATCAACCATTGATTTTGCAATTTCCAAAGGAATTATCACAAGGTCATCGTTACTGTCCTCTCCAATTGCCGATTTTCCTTCCTTTTCAAAAACACCAATCACATTTAGTTTTTTCCCTCCTATTTGTATCGTTTTTCCAATTGGGTCCGCCCCTTCAAAAAGATTTTTAGCAATGTTGTGGCCAATAACCGTTAAATTTCTCCCTGCATTAAGCTCGAAGGGTGAAAAGAATCTACCCTCGGCTAGTTCGAATGACCGAATATTGTCATAATCAGTACCAATTCCGTATATAGTAACATCGGGAATATCGTTACGCTGATACTTAACTTGTTGTCTGAAGCCAACATTAAAGCAGGCGGCCTCGGCTAAGTTGCTTCTTCGGCGAATCTCCTCCATATCGTCGATGGTGGGTTGTGG
>CAZTVB010000416.1:0-3085 GCA_964616315.1 uncultured Rikenellaceae bacterium | reverse complement strand
CATCAATAATAATTCTGGTAGTTCTGATAGTTACAGGCTTAATAAGTTACTCAAAACTATCGGAGTTTGGCTATAGGTTTAACGGTGAGCACACCAAAACTGTAGTAAATTTTGCATTACATGCAATTAATGGTGATTCACTTGAGGTAGTTATAAAAGAACGAAACGATTCATCGGCCTACGCTAACTATTTACGAACAGAGTTAATGAAGATTCGCGATATGGCCGAAATGAAGTACCTGTACACATTCTTTTTCAATAACAATGGAAAGTACGAGTATGCCATCGAGGGCGGCGACCAAAACTCCGATGATTATTCCCAATTTGGTTCTGTAGCGGAATGGAGCGTTGATGATGATTTACCAAATATAGAAAGGGCTATCAAAACAAAGGAAATTTCCTATACTAAAATAATGTATAACGAAACTTATGGTTGGATGGTAACTAGCTATGCCCCAATTCTAAATTCCAATGGAAAAGTTGTTGCATTGTTAGGTTGCGATATTGAAGCGGAACATGTTGTAAAGGAGATAAAGAAGTATAGAACATCGGTTATTATTACCGGATTTTTACTTTTGGTTGTTTCGGTGTTGTTTGTGGTTTATTTTATTTCACGCTCAGTAAAAGTTATTCAGTGCATCACACAAATTACTACAAGGCTATCGGAAGGAGAACTCAATTTGCACGCTGAGTGCAAAACAAACGATGAGTTTGGTTTATTGGCCAAGTCGGTAAATAAGATGATAGAGCATTTACAAAGTATTGTTTCTACCATTCATTCGAATTCCGATTTATTTGTAGCCGAAAGCACTGCTGTAAAAGGTATCTCAAATCAACTTGCCGAGGATGCCAATAAGCAAGCCGCTGTTGCCGAGGAGGTTTCCTCGTCGATGGAGCAAATAAAGTCAAACATTGAGAATAACTCCGAGAATGCAAAACAGGCAGAGCAAATTAGTACAAGTACAACTAAAACTCTGGGCGAGGTAGTTGATGCTACACGAACAAGTATTGATAGTATTAAGTTGATAAACCAGAAGATTGCAATAATAGAGGAGATATCGCGCCAAACAAACATACTCGCTCTTAATGCAGCAATAGAAGCTGCTAGGGCAGGGGAATATGGCCGAGGTTTTTCGGTTGTTGCTGCCGAAGTTCGTAAGTTAGCTGAGCGCAGTAGGGTTGCTGCTAACGAGATTTCAGAGATATCGAATCGTAGCGTTGATTTATCGATGGAAGCAAGCCAGAAACTGGAGGAACTTGTCCCCGAAATTGAGGAAACGGTAAGTATGATTAAGGAGATTGCCCACGCAAGTTTAGAGCAAAACTATGGCATAGACCAAATAAATACAGCGGTTGTACAGTTAAATGATATTACCCAGCATAATGCTCAAACTGCCGAAGAATTGTCCAGTGCGGCAAATCAACTTGCTGAGCAGTCCGATGAATTAAAGAAATCAATTGCGTTTTTTACAAATAACTAACGACAATTTATTGAAAGCAGAAAGCGCAACCCTAAAGTTGCGCTTTTCTATTATCAAATTAGAATCTTACTTCTTTTTCTTCTGAACTTCTTGCTGACGTTTTGCCATTTGCTCTAATTTATCCTGCCATTTAGACTTCTTAACAGGCTTCTTTGCATTCTCATGCAACTTTGCAAGAATTGCTTGGTCATCTACAAACTGACGAATTAAGAATGTCTGGCCTAAAGTAAACACGTTGGATAAGAAATAGTAGTAACTCAATCCTGATGCATACTTATTGAACCAGAATAGCATCATTAATGGCATCATGTATGTCATCATAAACTTCATACCGGGCATTTGAGCATTAGTATCGCCCATTTGGTCTGTATTCATCTTAGAAGTAAGGAATAAAGCTACAGCCATTAGGATTGTGAATAAACTAATATGATCGCCATACCAAGGAATCTCAAATGGCAATTTCAATATTGAATCGTACGATGACAAATCCTCCGCCCAAAGGAAACTTTCCTGACGCAACTCGAACGAGGCAGGGAAGAAACGGAACATCGCAATAAGAATTGGGAACTGAATAAGAATTGGGATACAACCACCCATTGGGTTTACACCAACCTTTTTATAAAGCCCCATTACGGCTTGCTGTTTCTTCATTGCATCCTCTTTCTTAGGATACTTTTGGTTTATCTCATCTACCTGAGGTTTTAGAACTCTCATCTTTGCTGAACTCAAGTAAGACTTATAAGTAAGGGGAAAAAGTACAATCTTAATGAGAATTGTCAATAAAAGAATTATCAACCCATAACTACCAATGTACTTACTTAAAAAGTCGAAAACATTAATTACAACAGCCTTGTTGAACCAACGAATTATGCTTCGTCCCAATGGAACAACTTTCTCGAAATTGGATTCATACTTT
This sequence comes from uncultured Rikenellaceae bacterium, assembly GCA_964616315.1. Classification (GTDB taxonomy): domain Bacteria; phylum Bacteroidota; class Bacteroidia; order Bacteroidales; family Tenuifilaceae; genus SB25. Next base: position 688 of record CAZTVB010000416.1, on the reverse strand, counting down.
TTAAGCGTTTTGTAGTGATTTGGTCCAAAGTAGAAGTTTAAGCCTACGGTTTCGGTGTTCTCGTTCTTAAAAGGGATGGCAATTCTTGAACTGAAACTACGAATATGCTTACCGTCTTTTAGTTCTGTCGACTTTAAATCGGCATTGGCGAAATGCTCCTTTGCCACTATAATTGACGAGAAAAACTGCTGCTTAAAGTCAATCCACTTTAACTTAGTGGTAATTTCCTCTTTGGCTTCCTGTCCGCGACCATTCATCTCCTCATAGTCTTCATTCATGAAATGATATGCAATGGTGGTGTATGTTTTCTCGTTATCGTATCCTTTTTCTAATTGACGAACATTAACATTCCAAATCAAATCAACTGAACCCATTGTTCCGCCAATAGTATTTTTCATACCATTGAACTTAATGTCGAAACCTAGTAGGTAGCTATCATCTTTAATTGAGTAAACATAATCGATGTACGATGAGTCAGCTGTCTGTAGTCTCATTGTCAACCTGGTTGAATCGGCATTACCAGCGGTTAAAATTGAGTCCGATGCAAGCGGTGAAAAGTAAAGATTATTGGTTTGAATGTTGTTATTGTTGCCCCAGAACTGAAGGCCAAAGGTATTTTCGTCGCCCTCAAAGAGGATTAAAGGCTCACCTGTGTAAGTCTTAAAATTTTTAAGTTCAACCGAGTAAA
>CAZTVB010000415.1:0-3093 GCA_964616315.1 uncultured Rikenellaceae bacterium | reverse complement strand
ACATGGAATTACGATTTACGTTATGAATTTTACCCTAGTTCAAGCGAAACATTCTCGGTAGGTTTATTCTATAAAGATTTTAAATCGACCATCGAATCGACCTACAAACCAGCAGGTAACCGTCCAACCTTTACATATAGCAATGCCAACAAAGCAACCAGTTTAGGAGTTGAAGTAGAAGTTCGTAAATCGCTAGAGGCAATTGAATTGCTAAAAGATTTTTACCTTGTTGCCAATGCTGCCTATATTTACAGTAAAGTAATATTCCCCGATGGCTCAATTTTCGAGGATAGAGAGATGCAAGGACAATCGCCATTCCTAATTAATACAGGAATATTCTATAGCAACGAAAAACGAAAGCTAAACTTCTCCGTTCAGTATAACGTAATTGGCGACAGATTAATAACCATTGGAAAAACCAACCAAAACCCAAATCAGAATATTCCTCATATCATTGAGAAGCAAAAACACCTAGTAGACATAACAGTTAGCAAGGAGTTCTATAACTCCATTGAGTTCAAGTTTGGGATTAAGAACCTACTTAACCAAAAAACTGTTACCTATTTCCCATACCTTAATAGTTCTGGCGATGCAACCATGTACATGGATAACAAGCGAAGTTCCGATGGAATATCGTTCAGTTTTGGTGTAACGGCTAAATTTTAATTAATGATTAGTCTATTGTATTAAGCCCAAATAGTCACTTGTCACTTGTCACTAATCACCAGTCACTTCTTCAAACCTCTTAACCTAAACTTAACATTTAAATCATTTTTGTGTAATATTCAGGTAATGTTCGGGGTCTATTTTTGTATCAAGAAATAAAAATTAAAAACGATGAAAACAATTAGCAGAATTTTAGTTATAGCCCTAGTAGCAGTATCGGTTAATGTAAATGCAAGTGTTAAGGGTGACGATAAAAACACTACAGATAATTCAAGTTCAGTTGCAGCGCTTACAATTAGTGGACAAGTAGTTGATAAGGAAACTGGCGAAGCACTTGCTGGCGTAGCGGTTAAAATTGATAACACCACAACCTACACCGATTTTGAAGGTAACTTCAGCGCAACTGTAATGGGATGTCAAACAGTATCAATCAATGCAAATTTGATATCGTACAATCCACAGGAGGTAAAAGTTGATGCAACAACCTGCAATGGAACAATCAAAGTAGAACTCAATCCTGTAAAGGACTAAATATAGATTTGGTTAACAATTATTCGGAGCCAGATGCCAATGCATTCTGGCTCATTTTTTTTGTGTTTGGGTGATTTTATAATAGTTGTTTCATACCAAAATTTATTCGTTGCGATGCAAACATTCAATGCCATTTCAAACTATGACCTTTGCATGCATCGATTTTTATTTTTATTGAATTAGTCCCAGAGTTGAAACTCGGGGCTATTTATTTTTCTTTTTTTTCTGATTCCTCATTATTAATTCCTCATTCTACATTCTAAATTATCTCCTCTTAACAATCTCCTAACAAACAAGTAACGAAAGCGTAATTTTTGCTTAACTACTACTACATAGGCGTCAATTACTTTTGTATCAGAAAAATTTCTTAAACCACAATAAAATGAAAAAGAGAAACCTAATTAGAGCGAAAAGCATTTTACTAACCCTATTTCTTATGGGTGTTATTATTGTATCGTGCGATAAGGATGAAGATGCAGAACCAAAAGGTGAAAAAGTTACAGTATCAGGTGATATTACCCAAAATACAACCTGGGCTGCTGAGGACACAATTGTTCTGGATGGTTTTGTGTACGTAAATAATGGTGTTACATTAACAATTGAGCCAGGCACAGTTATTAGAGGATTAAGCGATACTAAAGCTTGTTTAATTGTTGATCGTGGCGGTAAAATTATTGCTGATGGAACTCAAAGCAATCCTATTGTTTTTACAAGCGATAAACCTATAGGTGAACGCAAACCTGGCGATTGGGCTGGTATTATTATATGCGGTAAAGCGCCTATCAACCAAACAGGTGGCGAAGCAGAAATTGAAGGTGGTACAGGTGCTGTTTATGGCGGAACTGTTGCCAACGATAACTCTGGTATTCTACGCTATGTACGTATTGAGTTTGCTGGATTTGAGGTAACTAGCGGTAACGAGATAAACGGTTTAACCATGGGTGGTGTTGGTAGTGGAACAACTATTGAGTATGTTCAAGTATCGTTTGGTCGCGACGACTCTTTCGAGTGGTTTGGTGGAACAGTAAACGCAAAACACCTAGTTTCGTATCGTGGAGGCGACGACGATTTTGATACCGATAACGGTTTCAGCGGAAACGTTCAGTTTAGTCTTATCCTACGTGGCCCAGCCGAAGCTGACAAGTCTGATGCTTCCAATGGTTTTGAGTCCGATAACGATGCTAATGGTTCATCAAACTCGCCATTAACCTCTGCAAAATTCAGCAACATTACAATTCTTGGCCCATACGCTACAAAAACTCAAACCGGCGTAAACCCTAACCACAAATACGGTTTACGATTGAGAAGAAACACACAACTCAACCTTTACAACTCAATTATCGCTAGTTTTGCAATTGGTGTTAGATTAGAGGGTCCTTCAATGTTAAACTACAATGCAACGTCTGGTCCTGAAATTAAAAACTGCGTTCTTGCTGGTTGTGTTAAGGATTTTGAAGCAAAAACCGATGGTACATCCCTAACCCAGACCGAGTACGAAACTATGTGGACAAACGGAAGCAATACTATAGTTGCAGAAAACAGCGGGCTTCAACTTACCAATGCTTGGAACTGGGGTAATGTAAACCCAATGCCACAGGTAGGTTCGCCAGTTCTTACAGGCGCTTCGTTCACAGGTCTACCTACATTCTTCGAGGTTGTTTCCTTTAAAGGAGCCTTTGGAACACAGAACTGGACTACCGACTGGTGCAACTGGGATCCTGAAAATACAGTTTACTAATCGTTTCAACTCAAATATACACTTCTTGGAATTCCGGGCATTGATGTCCGGAATATCCTTATTAATAATCGTAACTAAAAATTAAAATCTTGGGCTTTTATTCTGAACTAATCTTAAAACAATTCGTATTAAATATTTAGGTTTTATCTATATTTAGC
>CAZTVB010000414.1:0-3100 GCA_964616315.1 uncultured Rikenellaceae bacterium | reverse complement strand
CTATCGCATTCTCTAAATCACCACCTTTAATAAGGTTATTCTTAAGGAGAATTTCTAGTTCATGGAAGAACACAAATGTTCGGCAGGGTGATATTTGCGATTGAAAATCATCGATATGCTTAAGTTTGGCAAATTGATGTCCAAGTACTCGTGAATTGTAGTCAATCATAACATCAATGCTGAAACCTTCGTCAGGATAAGCAACAATCTCGATGTTGTTTTTTTCATCTACCCAAACAGTTTTTTCCTTAATAACGAAGTAGTTCCGTTCAGCGCCCTGTTCAGCAGTTCCAACTTTTGCGATTGCTTCAACAAACAGTTTTGAACTACCATCCATAATTGGCATTTCGGGGCCATTCACTTTTACAAGTGCATTGTCGATACCCATCCCTGAAAGGGCTGCCATCATGTGCTCAATGGTGCTTATTTTAACATTCTTGATTGCAATTGTTGTTCCTCTTGAGGTGTCAATTACGTTATCGGCAACAGCCTCAATTTTGGGTTGTCCTTCAAGATCGGTACGTTGGAATATTACGCCGGTATTAACCTCTGCAGGATGAATGGAGACTTCCACCACGGCTCCAGTATGCAAACCTTTACCCGTAAGGGTTACTGGTTGACTAATTGTTCTTTGCTTATCAGCCATAAGTTATATTTGGTTCAACAAAACTTTTTTTATCAATACAAAAACGCCCGAAATTTACGAAAATAAATTAAACGGGCGTTAAAATCCTTTACGATTAGTTAGCTATTCGTTAATCGAGCTTTTAACTCTTCAATGCTTTTCTCGAGTTCGGCAATTTTATTTGCCATATCAGGAAGGTTTTTGTAAACGGCCATGGATCGGCGCTGTTTCCCAATTTCACTAGCAGGACTGCCGAGTAGGATGGCTCCTTCCTTTTTTATATCGCCCGAAATGCCAGCCTGAGCCCCAACCTTAACCCCATCGGCAATTTTTATATGAGGGCTAATCCCAACCTGTCCGCCAAACATGCAATTCTTTCCAATCTTGGATGAGCCTGCAACTCCACTTTGAGCAGCCATAACTGTATTTTCTCCAACCTCTACGTTGTGGGCAATATGAACGTGGTCGTCAATTTTCACGCCTTTGCGCAGAATAGTAGAACCCATAGTGGCTCTATCGACCGTTGCATTTGCACCAATTTCAACATAATCCTCAATAATTACGTTGCCAATTTGCGGTATTTTTTTGTAGTTGGTATCCTCGCCCGAAGCAAATCCGAATCCATCAGCGCCAATAATTGCCCCTGCATGCACAATGCAGTTGTTGCCAATTACGCACTCCTCATAGATTATTACTCCTGGGTAGAAAATACAGTTGTCGCCAATTTTCACCTTATCTCCAATGTAAACTTGCGGATAGATTTTTACATTGTTTCCAACAGTTGCACCTTCGGCAACGTAACTAAATGCGCCTAGGTATAAATCGGAGCCTAGTTTTGCTGTTGGGTGAATAAAGGATGGTTCCTCAATTCCATTTTTTGGTTGCTTGGATTGTGCGTACAAGTCCAATAAAGATGCAAATGCCTCGTAGGCGTTATTAACTCTTACAAGCGTTGCTTTAACTGGTTGGTCAGCAACAAAATCGTTGTTAACCAAAACAATAGATGAACCTGTTGTATATATATAAGGTATATACTTTGGATTTGCAAGAAATGAAAGAGAGCCAGTAAAACCTTCTTCAATTTTAGCCACGGTGTTAACCTTTGTATTTGGGTCTCCTTCAACTGTTCCGCCCAAAAAGCCTGCTATAATTTGTGCTGTAAATTCCATCTTAAGAATATGTTTATAAAGTGCAAAACTAAATATTTAAATCTAGATATTTCTCAACTCCTTTGGGTAACAAATAAAATATTTTTTAACCTCGTTGGAAAGCGCTTTTGCATTAAGCATATCGGAAGCCTCCGCAATATCGGTTAGTTGCCCGTTGTTGTACAATATTTTTATTGACTCATCGCCTGGTTGATAAGCGCTAATGCTTAGCGAGTCCGAAAAAACAAAGTAATCTGCGAACTCTTTTATTTCAGGGTAAAGTTTGATGAAACTAACACGCAAACTATCAATTTGTTTTGAATCGAAAGGGTTATTTTTTAGCGTTACGCTTAGTAACTTTCTATTAGTAATCATTTTTGCCAAGGTTGATAGCGTTGAGTCATTGCTATTCATCCAAAGTTTTGCCGATACCATAATATCGGAATCATCGAGTAATGCAAAGTTTTGTAAAGCGATATTTTGTTTATTCTCCAATGAACCCTTAAATTCTGTATTCGAGATATCGTTTAAAAGAAAATACTTTAGGGCTGGCGATGCATCTATCTCAAAACCTTGCGTTGCTAATTCTTTTGCTCGTTTTAGCATTTTTATAAGGGTCTGCTCTGCGGCAACAACTGTTTTATGAAGGTAAACTTGCCAGTACATTAGCCTGCGTGCAATCAAAAACTTTTCGATGGAGTAAATTCCCTTTGCTTCAACCACGAGTTCATCGTCAACCACATTAAGCATCTTTATTATCCTATCTGAGCCAATTGCGCCCTCAGTAACACCAGAGAAGAAGCTGTCACGCTTCAAGTAGTCCATCCTGTCCATATCGAGTTGTCCCGATATAAGTTGATGCAGGAATCTTTTTGGATATTTATCATCAAAAATATCAATTGCTAGTGTTAACCGGCCATTAAATTCCCTGTTGATTTCCTCCATAAGGCACCGGCTAATGGTTTCATGGCTAACGCCATTGGCAATACTGTATTCAAGTGCATGCGAAAACGGGCCATGACCAATATCGTGCAGCAGAATGGCAGCACAAGCAGCCTCTGCTTCATGTTCCATTATTATTTGCCCTTTTGAACGAAGCGTTTCAATGGCCATATCCAGCAAATGCATTGCTCCCAAGGCGTGTTGCAATCGACTATGCGTTGCGCCTGGGTAAACAAGGTATGTTAACCCAAGTTGCTTAATATTACGAAGGCGCTGAAAGAATGGATGCTCAATTAAATCGTAAATAAGGGGGTAGTTTATGTTGATAAACCCATGAACAGGGTCGTTTACGATTTTCTTTTTATTAATATTGATCATTCAAAAA
>CAZTVB010000413.1:0-3103 GCA_964616315.1 uncultured Rikenellaceae bacterium | reverse complement strand
GAGTTATATAGCAAGTTACCCCAGGGAATATACTACTCATTCACCCAAAAACTTGGATTCCCTGTACTATTTATTGCTTTGACCATAAATGCAATAATTATTAAAAGGATAAATCATTTAGAGTCAAGCAGAATATTGAGAATCTATAAATGGATTGCTATATTTTCGTTGATATACATCTTGCTTTTACCTTTGGGTGGATACAGGGACTATAGACCCTACATTTTGAGGTACGATACAATTATTCCAATCACATTAAGCTTAATGTTCCTATTCGGGAAAAGCACACTTTTTATTTTCAACAGCATTGCGCCCAAGCACAATAAACCTTACACTGCACTTATTGGATGTGTTTTATTTATATTTATTTATTCTGACAAACCAGAGTTTGAGAAAAACAAATGTGAGCGAAACGCCATTATGCAAATAGCCAACTCACCTAATAAGATTGTTGAACTATCTACCCCTTGCACTATTATGTCATGGGGTACTATTGAAAAACCCACAGAATCGGAACTTAAAACAAAACTACTGAAAAAGTGGAAAATAATTGATGACGATAAATTGTTCTATCAACGAGTTAATGAAAAATAAGGGATTACAGCCACTCAGGAAAATCGCTTAGAATTGCCACTACTTTTGCGCAGCATCATCAACGTTAGAGAAGCTAAATGGCAAAAGGAAACGCACATCTTCAATTTTAACAACCTTCTCCTGCCCTACCATGATTACGGAGTATGGCTTTGCACCAATATTCCTATACTCAATCATTACCTGCCTACAAGCACCACATGGAGATATGGGCGCTTGAATTATCTCATCCATATAGCTGGCGACAATTGCAATGGAGACCACTGGAACCTTAGGGAATTTAGCACCTGCATAGAACAATGCTACTCGCTCCGCGCATAGCCCAGAAGGATATGCTCCATTCTCCTGATTACTTCCAGAAATAATCTCGCCATTTTCCAACAAAACTGCAGCACCAACTCTAAAATGGGAGTAAGGAGAGTAACTTGTAACCAATACATCCTTGGCTTTCTGAATCAAATTGATTTCTACAGGGGTCAACTCCTTTTCGTTCTTATACTCGGAATACTTTACTACAAACTCCTTGAATTGGCTCATTTTGCAATATTTAAATTAGGCAACTGTAAAAAAAACGACTACAGTTGCCCTTCAAAGGTAATAATTTGTTACAAAATGCAAAACAATCAAAGTTTCATCTTACGAGGCTTAATCATATTCTCGGGGGCAAGTATCATATCTAACTGTTCTTTCGTAAGTAACCCCTTCTCCAAAACCAGTTCATAAACTCCTCTATTCGAGACCAATGCCTCTTTAGCCAATTGAGTTGAAGCCTCGTATCCAATGTAGGGATTGAGTGCTGTTACAAGCCCAATACTATGATAAACCATACTTTTGCAATGCTCCTCGTTGGCAGTAATACCATCAACACAGCGGTACTTTAACGTGTTCATGCCGTTCTTAAGCATCTCTATTGATTCAAAAATACTCTGGACAATTACTGGTTCAAAAACATTCAACTCCAGTTGTCCACCTTCGGCACCAAGAGTTACTGTTAAATCGTTACCAATTACCTTAAACGCAATTTGATTCACAACCTCAGGGATAACAGGATTTACCTTTCCTGGCATAATTGACGAGCCAGGCTGCATAGGTGGAAGATTTATCTCATTTAAACCTGTTCTTGGCCCAGAGGATAGTAAGCGCAAATCGTTGCTAATCTTAGAAAGTTTAACAGCCAAGCGCTTAACTGCCGATGAATACATAACAAAAGCTCCTGTATCCTGAGTTGCTTCTACCAAATTCGCTGCTAACACTAACTCCATTCCTGTAATTCGCCTTAAATGTTCCAAGACTTTTTCAGGATACTCGGGTTCAGAGTTTATTCCAGTTCCAATAGCCGTAGCCCCCATGTTAATTTCGAGGAATAGCTTCGCATTCTGATTTAACCTATCTATCTCCTCCCCTAAAGTAACAGCATAAGCCTCAAATGCTTGTCCTAATGTCATGGGCACTGCATCCTGAAGTTGCGTTCTGCCCATTTTTATAATGTGGGCAAACTCCTTCGCTTTATGTCTAAATGACTCTATAAGCAGTTCCAACACCTTAACCAGTTTAATGTTGGAGTTGTATATGGCAATTTTTACCGCAGTAGGATATGCATCGTTAGTTGATTGTGAAAGGTTGACATGGTTTAGAGGGTGGCAATACTTGTACTCCCCTTTAGAATAGCCCATTATTTCGAGTGCTCTATTGGCAATAACCTCATTGGCATTCATATTGGTGGATGTTCCTGCACCACCCTGAATCATATCAACAACAAAGTGGTTGTGAAATTTACCATGAGTAATTTCTAAGCATGCCAACACAATGGCCTCTTTTACTCTCTCATCTATTAAGCCCAAATCAAAATTAGCCTCTGCAGCAGCATGCTTAACCATTGCCAGAGCATCAATTATATCTGGAAAAAAGTTCAGGGTGACACCAGAGATGTTAAAATTCTCTATGGCTCTCAATGTTTGGACACCATAATAACACTCTGCAGGAACGTCTCTTTCGCCCAGCAAATCATGCTCAACCCTTGTACTACCCGATTCATATTGTGATGCAGGATTAACCATTCGGTTATTTGCATGGCGCATTCTCCGCTGAATTACTCGGGTTATATTAGCAAGAACCTTAACACTTATTTCCGCATTCTTACTTAAAACATCATTTTCAACCTTAAACACTACGGTAGGCTTAAGCGCACGTGCCGATGTGGAATGAGGTGAGTTGCTTGCCCATGCACCCTCACCAAGAAAATCACCGCTGGAGAAATAGGTCAACTTCAGCTCTACACCAAACGGGTTACTTTTGAACAGCTCTACTTCACCATCGTAAATAATCATAATACCTTCGCGTGGACCATTTTCGCGAAAAAGCATTTCACCAACATCAAACTTGTGTTCAGTAACTCCTTTAGCAAGGCTACCAAGTTCTTTATCGTTAAGACCCCTGAAAAGTTCTATCTTTTGCAAGAAGCCTACAATTTTATTATTATCCATACAAATTGATTTACTGTTATGGTTAAAAC
>CAZTVB010000412.1:0-3130 GCA_964616315.1 uncultured Rikenellaceae bacterium | reverse complement strand
CACATGCAATGTGATTGAAATAGAATGATTTATGATTGTGTTTGATTTAATATTTTTGTTTGTGAGATATTTTTTATTAAAAATCAATAGGATGCGTTTATTAAATTAGGAGAATGATGTGCTCAACTGAAATAGCGGCAAGTACATTGCAATAAGTATAACCCCAACAAGCAACCCCACCACAATAATTAGCAGTGGCTCAAGCAGGTTACTCATAATGCTCACGCTGTTCTCAACCTCCTCGATGTACTGGGTGCTTAGCTCATTGAAAACAACATCCATTTTGTTTACCTCCTCTGCAACTTTTACCAGCGCAACCATTTTACGGTCGAATATTGGGTATTTCTCCATGGTTTGGAATAGGTAATTTCCTTTGAGTATTCCCTCACGAATTTCGCTCAAGGCTTGCTCGTAGGGGTAAAAACCTATCATTTTCTCAACTAACTCAATTGCCCTGAGCATTGGAACTTTTGCCGAAACAAGTAGCGCCATGGAGTGGCAGAAACGGGCTGTGTAAATTTTTTGGGTAAGCGAACCAAAAATTGGGATCTTCAATAGCAATAAGGCAGAGTATTTTCTATAAGTTGGATTTTTCTTATAGGCAATAATTAATGCCACTATGCCTGCTATAAATAGGAGGATTAGTAAAAAATAACTGGTAACAAAATCCGATACCGCAATAACATTTTTTGTTATACCTGGCAGTTCTCCCTGAAATCGCTTAAATACCTCGCTAAAAATTGGCACCACAAATTTCATCATAAATCCAACTGCCGCAAATGCAGTAATAACAACAATTATTGGATAACTCAGTGCATTCATTACTTGTCTGCGCTGTTTTAACTTGCGCTTGTAGAATGTGGCTAGTTGGGTTAAAACCATTTCGAGTTTTCCAGTTTCCTCACCAATGCGGATGCTGTAGAACTCGTATGGAGAGAAACCTTCCAACATTTCTAATGATTCAGAAAAACTTTTACCGGAAATAAGATGATTTTTAATTTGGGTAATAACATCTTTTTCCTTATCATTCTTGAGTTGCTCGAGAATAATATCGAGCGCTTTATCAATGTCAACACCTGAATTTAGCAGTAAGGAGAGTTCGTTGTAAAAGGTCTCCTTATTCTTATCGCCAAAGCCTTTTTTAAAGGAAATATCTTTTTTCAAAAAGGCAAAGGTGTCCACTTTGCTTTCCTCCTTTTTCTGTTTATTACTTTTTATTTTTGATAGATCAATTGCCATCTTCGAACAAAGTATTTATTTGAAACCTACCCCTTATTGGTTTTTGTATATGAAATGGAATTTGTTTTCCGTTTATTACAAATTCAATAAAAAGGCCATTTACAATATCTGTTTCATTATAGTAATAAAGTTCTATTACATTCGATTTTATATTGAATTTTGCAATAGCGTTTTTGCTTTCCAATGTAACTGAATCGGGGTAAAATGTGTATGTGTTATCGGCGATATCATTCGATAAACTTAAAATTCTGCCCGACATATTAACTTGTACTGCTTTATTCAAATCTTGCTCAAGCCTATTGGTTAAATCGATGTAATTGTAGTATAAGTCCGAGTCTGTTTGAAACTTTCCAATACCTCGTACAACGTTAGTCCATAGTAGCATTCCAATTGAAATAACTGTTAGTAAAATAATCATCGACACCATTAATTCAACAATGGTAAATGCGGGTAATTTTTTATTTGAAACTATTTTAAAATAGGACTTCATTAAACGGATTATCTTTTTCAATTCTAACTAAACGTTGTTTACGGGCTATTTGGGGTCCATCTGTATAGAATGCTGTAACGCTTAACACAATTAGTTTTTCGGAAAAATCGGAATATTCGACCTTTCGTAACACATAAAAGGTTTTATAGTCAAACTCCTTGTGGCTATAATCCTCTTCGAGCAAAGATATGTTAAAGATATTGTTAACTTCATTGAATGCTCGTACTTTCAACCCAACATTACTGCCTCGGTTAACGTTGTTAATAACAAGGAATATTATGGCAGTAATTGATGCCAACAGGGCAAGTGCCACTATTGCCTCAATTAAGGTAGATGATTTTAGTTTATATTGCAATTTTACCATCTATAATATCTCCAATTTGAATTTAATTATCAATTACATTTTTATTAGTATAACCAATCTATAAATTGTTTTTCTTTATATTCAAAAACTAATGGCAAACAAGCAAAACTCAAAGGGAGTTTCTCTGCATCGATTGTTGCATTAAACATATAGTTCTCGTAATAGGCATAGTTTGTTTTAAGTGTGAAAAGATTGGTGATTAACGAGCCTATTACCGTTCCTTTGTGTAGAAGCCTTCCGGGGCAGAATACCTGCCCACGAATAATAGCATCTTTTTCAATTGTCATTTCTGGAGGATAACTTTCGTTCGAAACTAAGTTCCACTGCCATACAGCTCCTGTTACTTGACTATTATATCCAATTCTTAAAAAACTTTTACTTGCATTATTGTTAACTATACATAGATTTGATGGGTAGTTCAATTCTACATTATTTTCAACAATAATTGAATCCGAAGCAAATAGTTGCAGATGACCTTTAAATCCATCTTTAACAATTATTTTTCGGGCAACAACAATTGCATTTTCCAGTATTGCAGATGGATCTAGTTCAACGATTGAATATGAATGAAGAACTATTTGTCCTGAGATATTAATATTTGAAATTCTCCAGATTGATTCGATAGCATTTATAACCATTAGACTATCGCTAAAGGAATTGAATAGTTCATTTTTCCCAATCAGATAGTCACCATTTTTACCGATGCCATCAACATTCCCTTCAATTAGCTTCTTTGCATTATCGAGTAGATATTCAGGGGGAGAGGGTAGGGTCGTGTTGCTTTCTAGTATATAGTCATCGCGCTTCTCAATTACACCACTAAAAAGAATTCCTTCCATTCGGGATGTTCTAAAACCTAGTTTGGGTAAGTAGCACCTTCCTTTTATAATACTATTGCCACAAACCGATAAATACCTGTTTTTATCGGCCATGTATAGAGCAAATGGAGGCTCTGAACCGTATGCATTGCCGAATAGGGCAAGTTTGCTCTTTTTTAACTCCTTATACTTTGCTTCGAATCTGAGTAAACTATATAC
>CAZTVB010000411.1:0-3140 GCA_964616315.1 uncultured Rikenellaceae bacterium | reverse complement strand
GTTCCATACTATAATAATATTTTTAAAAACAATGAAGGGCTTATAAATGAGATTGTTATTTACTTAAATGAATTGGCTGTTAATCCTCTAAGATTAAAACATAAATATAAATCATCTTCAAAAATAATCGAAATTGATTTATTCGACTCAAACATTTCTGAATATGACTTAACTATGATAAGTCACCTAGAAAATCTAGATATCATTAATCTTGAAGGTATGAAATTTCATAAAGATAATGTTAGATTATCGGTTGATGGGATAAGTTCTGGCGAGTATCATTTACTTAATTCACTGATAGGAATATTTGCGAATATTACAGAGAACTCTCTTATTTTAATTGACGAACCAGAAATTAGTTTACATCCCAATTGGCAAATGCGATATATAACTTTTCTGAAGAAAGTATTTGAAAATTTTTCGAGCTGCCATTTCATCCTCACAACACACTCACACTTTTTAGTTTCTGATTTGGAAGGAAGAAGTTCAGCAGTAATTGCATTAAACAGAGATGGAGGAAAAAATTTGCTTTCAGCCGATTTATTGGAAGGGAAAAATACATTTGGATGGTCAGCAGAGGAAGTACTTTTGAAAGTATTTAAAGTTACTACTTCACGCAACTATTATGTTGCAGAGAAACTTGGCTTGATGCTAGATTTCATTGCAAGCGAAAATTCAACCAACCAAACTATCAAAGCAAAATTTATTGAATTAGAACTCGATAAAATTTCTGGTTTAACAAATGAAGACCCATTAAAAACAGTGTATGACACAATAGTGAAAGAATATGTTTCCTAAAGATCTAAATGCAAAATTTAATTACACTCTAAAAGGTGGAACATATAAGCCAACAGTATCAGAACTTCGTTGGATATATGATAGGGGTGTGACAGAAGTTGATTGGAAAAAGAAGGGCAAGAAATATAAAGACTACAAGAAGGCATTGAAGGAAGAACACTATTTTGCACAAATTCGGAGATGTGCCTACTGTAGAGCGAAACTGAGAACGGATGGTTATTGGGAAGATTTAGACCATGTAGTTGCTCAATCAGAGAAAGGTAATTGGATATTCTATCCTAAAAATTTAATTATTACATGCGAGCCATGTAATAGATTAAAAAATGCATCCTCAACATTGACAAATCCGAATACAAAACATTTCCCTTTGTATTCAAAGGGATTCAACATATTCAATCCACATTTTGATAAATGGGCTGACCATTTTGAAATTGAAAAAGGAATATTTTTAAAGGGGAAGCCTGGAACAAAAGGTCCTGATACTTACAGCCATTGCCATCTTTACAGGCATGATATAATAATTGAGTATGTAGATGAACAGCGGATTTGGAGTGTTTTTACAATGAGAAGACTAACACACAGATTAAAGGAAACATTAAAAGACTCAAACGAAGAAATGCATATAAATCTAGCGATTCAACATATGATTAGAAGAAAAAAACAACAGTCATGAGCAACAATACATCTTCAATAGTTTCCAAAGTTTGGTCGTTCTGTAACCCGCTGCGCGATGTAGGTGTAGGTTATGGCGATTACCTAGAGCAACTAACCTACCTGCTGTTTTTAAAAATGGCCGATGAGTATAGCAAACCACCCCACAGCAGGAAATTGCCTATACCAAAGGAGTACAACTGGGAAAGTTTAACCAATAAAAAGGGTGCAGAACTCGAACTTCACTATGCTACTTTACTTCGCGAGTTAAGTACTCAAAAAGGCATTTTGGGGCAAATATTTACCAAGAGCCAAAACAAAATTCAAGACCCTGCGATGCTCGCCAAAATCATCGATATGATTGACAGCGAGCAATGGTTGGTAATGGGTGCCGATGTGAAAGGCGATATTTACGAAAAACTCTTGGAACAAAATGCGCAGGACGTAAAAAGCGGGGCAGGGCAATACTTTACTCCAAGGCCATTAATTAGGGCTATGGTTGAGTGCATTCAGCCCCAACCCAACAAAACCATTGCCGATCCTGCTTGTGGCACAGGCGGTTTCTTTTTAGCAGCATACGATTTTTTAATAAAAGAAAATAAGCTCGATAAGGATCAAAACAAGTTTTTAAAACTCGAAACCTTTTATGGTAACGAAATTGTAGCAGGAACAAGGCGGTTAGCATTAATGAATTTATTTTTGCATAACATTGGCGATATTGAAAGCGATAACTTTATTTCGCCTGCCGATGCATTAATTGCTGCATCGCCCATAACCTACGATTATGTGCTGGCAAATCCACCATTTGGTAAAAAGAGCTCGCAAACCTTTACCAACGACGAAGGAGAGCAGGAAAGGGATGATTTAACTTACAACCGTCAGGATTTTTGGGCAACCACAAGCAACAAGCAGCTTAACTTTGTGCAGCATATTCGTTCAATGCTTAAAACTACAGGCCTTGCAGTTGTTGTAGTTCCCGACAATGTACTGTTTGAGGGTGGCGCAGGGGAAACCGTTCGCAAAAAACTACTCGAAACAACCGATTTGCATACAATACTTCGTTTGCCAACAGGAATTTTTTACGCCCAGGGCGTTAAGGCCAACGTAATATTCTTCGATAACAAACCAGCAAGCAAAAACCCTTGGACAAAGGAAATTTGGGTTTACGATTACCGAACCAACATTCACCATACTCTTAAGAAAAATCCCTTAAAACTCGACGATTTAAAGGATTTCATTACATGCTATAATGCAACAAACCGCCATAAACGAAAAGAAACCTATAATGCCGAAACCAATCCCGAAGGACGCTGGCGCAAGTTTACTTTCGAAGAAATAATTGCTAGAGATAAAACCAGCCTCGATATAACGTGGCTAAAGCACAAGTCCCTTGCCGACCTCGACAACCTTCCCGATCCTGATGTTTTAGCCGCAGACATTATTGAAAACTTAGAGGCAGGGCTGGAAAGTTTTAGGGAGATAATGGTGAAGTTAAACGGTTGAAATTAAATTGTTTAAATTGGTTTGTTATTTGGGGTAAAGTTGCTGTCTTAAATTAACTATTATGGCAAAAACAAAATCAAGTCCACCAAATGCGCCAAGCACAACAGGCAAGCCATCAGGTGGCGGGCGAGGAAATAACCCTCCAAAGCCCAAGGGGAATTAAAAAAGAACAAGGCTCTGAATTAGAG
>CAZTVB010000410.1:0-3155 GCA_964616315.1 uncultured Rikenellaceae bacterium | reverse complement strand
GTTTTACACGTTAAACCAAATTGTTGCTTTATCAATCAAAACTATATCAAGTTAAAACGTTAAGATAACCTAATAAACTGCCTTATGAGAAAAAATCTACTCCTGTTAATTGTTGCTATACTTTCAACAATTAACCTTTTTGCCCAAGCCAACTCCACCCCTTTGTGGATGCGCTATCCTGCCATATCGCCCGACGGAAAGTTTATTGCATTTTCATATAAAGGTGATATATATAAGGTATCGGCTAAAGGTGGCGATGCCCGAATTCTTACCACAAACCCGGCATACGATTACATGCCAGTTTGGTCGCCCGACGGTCAAACTATTGCTTTTGCATCGAACAGGAATGGCGGTTTCGATATCTTTACAATTCCTGCCGAAGGCGGTGAGCCAATCCGGCTAACTTTTCACTCTGCAAGCGAGTATCCATCAGCATTTACCACCGATGGGAAAGAAATTATATTCAAAGCATCGATTCAGGACGATTCAAAAAATATCCTTTTCCCCAGCGATGTCCTTTCTGAATTATACTCCGTACCAGTTGCTGGCGGTAGAATTAAACAAGTGCTTACAACACCTGCCGAAAGCGCTGTTTTTAGCCCCGATGGTAAATATATTGCCTACCATGACAGTAAGGGTTATGAAGATAATTGGAGAAAACATCATCAATCGTCAGTAACCCGGGATATCTGGATTTATGACACACAGTCCAAAACACATAAAAAAGTAAGTTCTTTTGAGGGTGAAGACAGAAACCCTGTTTTCTCGGCCGATGGAAAAACCATTTACTATTTATCAGAAATAAATGGAAGTTTTAACATCACCGCGCAGGATATTGCTTTAGCAAATCAACCTAAGTCAATTACTAATTTCACAAAACATCCTGTAAGGTTTTTATCGTTTGCAAATAATACATTCTGCTTTCACTACAATGGCGAAATTTACACACAATCATTAAATGGGACGCCTCAAAAGGTTGCCATTAGCATTGCTTCCGATAAAACTGAGCAGGAGGTTAAGTTTGAGTCCTTATCAAGAGGCGCCACAGAAATGGCCGTTTCGCCAGATAGTAAAGAAATTGCATTTATTATAAGGGGTGATGTATTCGTAACCTCAACAGACCATAATAACACAAAACGTATTACTAATACTCCTGAACAGGAACGCTCGGTTAGCTTTAGCCCTGATGGTAAAAAGCTACTATACGCATCGGAACGCAATGGCAGCTGGAATATCTACCAAACATCAGTTTTATCGGCCGATGAACCTAATTTCGCCTTGTCAACTTTATTAAAGGAGGAACCAATTGTTACCATTCCAGAGGAAACATTCCAGCCAGCATATTCCCCCGATGGTAAAGAGGTTGCATTCCTAAAGGAACGCACAACGCTTTGCGTTATGAATCTTGAATCGAAACAAATTAGAACCATTCTCGATGGCAAGTACAACTACTCCTACTCCGACGGCGACCAATGGTACCAATGGTCTCCCGATGGTAAATGGTTTGTTGTAAGTTTTATGGAGGTACCCTCGTGGCCCGATTCCGATGTTGCCCTTGTTAAGGCCGATGGCTCAGGCCAATTTTTCAACCTAACAAAAAGCGGTTACGATGATAGCAATCCTAAATGGATGATGGATGGTAAAGCAATTTTATGGTTCAACGATAAAATGGGAATGCGTAGTCACGGTTCGTGGGGCTCTCAGTTCGATGCTTTTGCAATGTTCTTAACCCAAGAATCATTTGAAGAATTCAACCTCAGCAAACTTGAATGGGAACTACTCAAAGAAAAGCGTAAGAAAGAAAAAGAGAAAGCTAAAGAGGATGCTAAGGAAAAAGAAAAATCTGATAAAAAAGACAAAAAAGAAACACCAAAGGATAAAGGTATTGAACCCTTAAAAATTGAAATCAACAATATTGATGATAGAAAAGTAAAACTTACCATAAACTCATCGGCTTTATCCGACGCAATATTGGTTCCCGATGGTGATAAACTTTACTACCTAAGCCGCTTTGAGAAAGGTCACGATCTTTGGGTCACTAACCTAAAGGATAATGAAACTAAGCTCCTAGTAAAAATTGATGGCTACGCAGGCAACCTATCCATCGATAAAGACCAAAAAAATCTATTCTTACTATCAAACGGTTCATTGATGAAGGTTGAGATTGCAAACAATAAACTAACAACCATTAAGTTTAATGCCGAGTTTAGCGTAAACTACCCAAAAGAACGCGAATATATGTTTGAGCATATGTGGCGTCAGGTTGATAAAAAGTTCTACGACCCTAACCTCCACGGAATCGATTGGAAATTCTACAAAAGCGAATATTCAAGATTCTTACCGCATATCAACAATAACTTTGATTATGCCGAAATGATGAGCGAACTCCTTGGCGAACTCAACGGCTCTCATACAGGTTGTCGATACAGGTCGAACCCCGATAATGCTGACCAAACAGCCGCACTAGGAGTCTACTATGACTTAAACTACTCAGGTAATGGAATGAGAATAGCGGAGGTTTTGGATAACTCTCCACTGATTAACTCCAAAGGCAAAGTTAAGGCTGGTGTAATTATCGAAAAGATTGATGGCGTTGATATATCCGCCAACTCAAACTACTTTGGCTTATTGAACCGCAAAGCGGGCAAACTCGTATCTATTGAATTCTTTAACCCTGCCAACGGTGAACGCTGGGCAGAATCCATTAAACCAATTAACCGCTGGGATGAGTCAGAATTAATATACAAAAGTTGGATAAAGAAACGCAACGATGAAGTTGAGCGCCTATCGAATGGGAAAATTGGTTACGTTCACGTTAGGGGAATGAACTCGCAAAGTTTCCGCGAGGTTTACTCCGATTTGCTTGGCAAGCACAGGGGAAAAGAGGCTATTATTGTTGACACTCGTTTTAACGGTGGGGGTTGGCTTCATGATGATTTGGCAACCTTACTAAATGGCAAAAAGTATGTCGATTTTACACCTCGTGGTCAGCATATTGGAACCGAACCGATTGCTAAATGGTACAAACCTTCGGTTGTGATTGTTGGCGAGGGCAACTACTCCGACGCTCATGGATTCCCATATGTTTACAAAACCTTGAAAATTGGAAAATTAGTTGGAATGCCTGTCCCTGGTACAATGACAGCCGTTTGGTG
>CAZTVB010000409.1:0-3156 GCA_964616315.1 uncultured Rikenellaceae bacterium | reverse complement strand
ACACTTGCCGATAGGCTAGCTCATGACTCAATAAAGAACGACCTTTCTAAAACCTTTATTCCGGTTTTAAGCGAGGAAGGGCGAAATATTGTTTACGAAGAGAGGAAAGGATGGGAGTATTTTTGGATTGTAGATCCATTGGATGGTACAAAAGAGTTTATAAAACGTAACGGTGAGTTTACTGTAAACATTGCTCTAATTCAGAATAAATATCCATTACTTGGGGTGGTTTATGTGCCAGTTACAGGTGAACTTTATTTCTCTTTTACCCCAGAGGGAGCGTATAAGGTATCAAACCTAGTCGCTACAAAAGAAGCTCGTTTTGCGTATAGTGAACTTGTTTCAATAGCAAAAAAAATCCCTTTTGATAACGATAGAAAGAATATAGTTATAGTTGAAAGTCGTTCGCATACTTCCGAGGAAACATTAGAGTATATTGAGTGTTTGAAAGAAAAATTTAGTGATATAGAGTCTATATCTCGAGGCTCCTCCCTTAAGATGTGCATGATAGCCGAGGGAAATGCAGATATTTATCCTCGATTATCCTTATCGTCAGAGTGGGATACCGCTGCAGGTCAGGCAATTGTTGAGGGAGCCGGATATCAGGTTTACACTTATGAGACCAAAGAGCGAATGGCATACAATAAGGAAGAGTTGCTGAATCCTTGGTTTATTGTTAAGGGTAAAGTTAATCTATAATTATACCTCAAGGCCAATAACCATTACATCGTCAACTTGCTCAAAATTTCCTTTCCACTTTTTGTAGAATGTATCAATTATTTCGGGCTGAAGCTGAAGTGGATGAATCTCAATGGATGAAATTAAGTTTTGAAATTCAGTTCTACCCATTTTTTTACGTTTAATACCGCTTAATTGGTCAGTATATCCATCGGTGTAAAAGTATAGTCTATCGTTGGATTCTAGCTCTATAGTGTTGTTGGTAAAATTGGGTTGTATTGAATTTGAGCCGAACAATTTACCTACTTTAATAAATTCAATATTTCCTTTCTTCCCAACAATAAAGTTCATATGGTTGCCGCAGTAAGTTAGTGTTTTACTTGCTTTGTTATATTTGCAAACTATAAAATCGACGCCTAACATTGAGTCAATTTCTGTGTTAGAACTCTTTTTGAATTCCTTGTATAGATAGTTCGAGATTTGCTCCGGCTCGTAAAGGTTGTTTACTCCAACAGCATCCTTCAATAAGCTAATAGCCATAACACTCATAAAGGCTCCAGCAACACCATGTCCGGTGCAGTCAGCCACGGCAAAAATTAAATCATTATTAACTTCCCAAGTCCAGTATAAATCTCCGCTAACAATATCTTTAGGTTTAAAAATTATGAACTGATTCTTAAAGTACTTTTCGAAAACGCTAGCATTTGGCATCAATGTTTGTTGAATAAGTGATGCATACTCTAACCCTTCTGTCATTCGCCTATTGATACCGGATATTAAGTCGTTCTGCTTTTCAATTTGCTCGGTTTGAGTAAGTAATTCTTCTTTTTGTTGATTGAGTTCTATGTTTGTTGCTTCAAGTAAATCACGTTGTGCCGATATTTCTTCTTTTTGTTGGGTTATTTCTGAATTTTTTTGGACCAAAAGGTACTTATCCACTTTGAGTCTGTGAACGTAAAGCGATATTAGAAGAATAATTATTGCTCCAGAAACAATTATTGTAAGAAGTAAATGGGAGTAGGATTCCTGCTTCTTGAGTTTTAATGCATTTAACTCATTATCCTTTGATAGTAGGGTTATTTCCTTTTCTTTCTGTTCGGTTTCGTACTCAATTTTAAGTTGGTCCAGTTTATTAAGATTCTCTATACTTCTAAGGGAATCATCAAGAACCTTATACTTTTCCAAAAAGGATAAGGCTTCGGAATTCCTGTTGTTAGCCTTTGCGACGCTAAATAGTCCTTGATAGGAGTCCCTGATCCATTCATTTGAGCCAATTTTTTCAGATAACTGTAAACTTTTTTTGTAAAAACTCTCTGCCGTAGAGTATTTCTTTTGCATCAAATTGGCCCGTCCTAAGTTTATATACACAGCAGCTATTCCGTTATAGTTGCTACTCTGGGTAAGGGCATCAAGCGCTTGATTGAAGTAATCTATGCCAGTTTTAACATCCTTAAGTTCTATGTATAGCAATCCTATGTTGTTGAGCGTCTTACCTATTTCGTCAATGTTGTTTTGTTTTTTGTCAATTTCCAATGATCTCATAAACATTTCAAGGCTCTCGCTGTATTTACCTTGATTTTTTTTGCTTATGGCAATGTTATTGC
The DNA here is from genome assembly GCA_964616315.1 of uncultured Rikenellaceae bacterium. GTDB lineage: Bacteria > Bacteroidota > Bacteroidia > Bacteroidales > Tenuifilaceae > SB25. The sequence goes on along the minus strand of CAZTVB010000409.1, from coordinate 874 downwards.
ATGCCTTGCCAACGCCTTGATTGCCATTTTCATTACTGACTTTTCTGTACAGTTCTAAAGCTTTGCTGTACATTTCAATTGCGTCGTCTAACTTTCCCTGCGAATCATATATTAATCCAATATTATTGTAAGCATTTGCGACACCTAAGGTGTCTTTGAGTTTTTCCTTTATTTTTAAAGATTCATACAATTTTTCTGATGCTTTTTTCAGAATCCCTTTATTCCAATATATTCCACCGAGAAGGTTCAAGCAGCTTGCAATGTTTTGTGTATCATTTAAATGTTGAAATTCAGATATTGCTTTTTCACCAAAAACTATCGCGGTGTCAAACACTCCCATGTTGAGATATTCACCGGTAATAAATCTGTATGTATTTGCTTTAAGATGAGGGTTTGTGTTGTTTTGCTCTAACTGGTTAAGTAATTCTTTGTGGTGCAACAATGCTTGTCTGAAATTTCCTCTCTTATAATTTAGCGTTGCTATTAAATGGGTTGCTCTATGAGCTCCCTCCGTATAACTTATTGTTTTAAATCTTTGTAGAATAACTTGAACTATTGAATCCGTTTGAGTTAAGTTACGAAGTTTTCGCTCGTCTAATCTTTTTAGGATTTTGTTGAGCAAAACCGTATCAAACTTTGCATTACTAGTTTCAATTTTAATGCTATCAATTAATGAAAGATTATCCTGCGCAATCAGAGAGGTTGAAAGTAAACAGATAATTAAGATAACTGTAGATATTTTCTTGTTAAGCATCTCTTTGTAGTATAGCGATTTGAATATGTTTTATGGACTAAATATTAATTTCTTAAATTAATAAATTAAATTAAAAAAGGATGCTTTTATGAGCATCCTTTTATTGTATAACTTATGAAC
>CAZTVB010000408.1:0-3158 GCA_964616315.1 uncultured Rikenellaceae bacterium | reverse complement strand
ATTTTGTATATTGCAACAACTATTTTTGAGAAGAATATGCTTACCCTATCAGCACCTCTTTTGTCTTTTTTGAACTACTTAGGTTGCCTATCATTTCCCAGTTCTGATTTAAATGGAGTATTCTCGCTTCCTTTTCATGAGCCCGTAATTGTATTCTGCATAACACTTCTAGTAATCCTTATTGTTCCATTTGTTTTTACGAAGTTCAAACTACCAGGTATTATTGGATTAATACTATCGGGGATGCTACTTGGCAGTTCTGGTTTTAATATTCTTGAAAGTAGTGGTAGTATTGCACTACTAGGAAATGTGGGACTGATGTACTTAATGTTCCTAGCAGGGTTGGAACTGGACATGAATACTTTTGTTCAGAATAAAAATAGGAATTTGGTTTTTGGAGCACTAACTTTTACAATTCCCTTTATAGTTGGGTTCTGGGTTTGTAGGCATATCCTAAATTACGAGATACTTCCATCGCTACTGGTATCTAGTATGTTTTCCACTCAAACCCTCATAGCTTATCCAATTGTATCGCGATTAAGGTTAACCAAAACAGAACCTGTAGGGGTGGCAATTGGAGGAACTATCATTACAGATACCTTAGTTCTACTTCTTCTTATACTAATTGTTGCTCTAAAAAATGGCGAGAATTCATCTAATTTCTGGTTTATACTAAGCGGTTCTATTATTATCTACTTCTTTTTTATTCTATACATATTCCCTAGGATTACAAAATGGTTCTTTAAAAATACATCAACCGATATTATTGCACAGTATGTTTTTGTGCTCTCCATGGTATTTCTTGCTGGAACATTAGCCAAACTAATTAGGCTTGAGCCTATTATTGGCGCTTTTATGGCCGGAATTGTTTTAAACCGACAAATCCCCCATTCATCAACATTAATGAGTAGAATAGAGTTTGTTGGAAATGCCATTTTTATCCCGATTTTCCTATTGTATGTTGGAATGCTTATCGATTTAAAAGCATTTATTAGCGGCTGGGAATCACTTAAATTATCAATTATTTTAATAGTTTTTGCAATATCGAGCAAATGGCTGGCAGCATACGTTACGCAAAAAATATTTTTATACAAAACAATTGAACGCCAGTTAATATTTGGTTTGAGCACTGCACACGCAGCAGCAACAATTGCAATTATTCTTATTGGATACCAAATGGGAATTATTGATATTAATGTGCTGAATGCCACAATTGTTGTGATTTTTGCATCATGTATAGTTAGTGCAATTGTAACGGAACGTACTGCTAAAAAGATTGTCCTTAAAGAAACACCTCAGCAATACCAAACTGAAAGGAGCGATAGAATATTAATACCTGTTTCAAATCCAACGAATATTTTACCGCTTATTGAGTATGCCAATTTAATAAGAACCCAGAGCAAAAAAAGTCCAATATATATTCTTAACGTAGTTAAGGATGAAAATGAAATATCTACGAAACTATCCAAAAATATTGAGGAACTTTCCACTACTTCCGAAATTCATACCGAATTTGTAGTACGAATGGATATTAATATTTCGTCGGGCATTGTTAGAGCAGCCAAGGAGATTATGGCCTCAAAAATTATTATGGGTTGGAACGGAAGCTATAGCACAAAACAATGGATATTTGGGACTATACTGGAAGGAGTTTTAAGAGACTCCAGACAACCCATTTATGTTGTAAGTTTTAAATCTCCTATTGTAAGTATCAAGGAGATTGAGGTTTTAGTTCCTCCTATTGCAGAGTTTGAACCAAACTTCAGTGGTTGGTTACTATCCTTGTCCAACTATGCAAAACAAACCAGTGCAAAAGTTATATTTCATGTAACCCCCGAACATAGGGATAGTTTTGAAAATGCTTTGTTGGCAAATGGTTTCAAGGTAAGGCATACTGTGGATAGTTCCACAGACTGGTATTCATCGTTCGACAATATATCTCAAAAGGGAGTTGATAATTTAATTATTATAATTTCAGCCCGAAAAGGTTCAATATCCCATAGCTCTAGGATTGACTTAATTCCTCGATTAGTATCGAAAAAGTTGAAGGACAAAAATTTCGTAATAATATATCCCGCACAGTTAGAATCAACCACCGCCGACACAAGAGCCTTCCTTTCCGGAACAGGACAAGTAAGTATCGAAGAAAATTGAGAGTGCAAAAGAGTCTGAAAAAAATTTACTCAATGTGAATTATGGTTAAACCAATGGTTTGTTTATTCTTTTGGCAAATATTTTGATTAAACTTAACAAACCTTTTAACTAAACAATATGAAAAAGTTGAATCACTTTCTTTTTCCATCAATTACTCTATTAATATTTTTGAGTTCATGTGCTACACCTAACCCCGTTGTCCGATTAGTTCCAAAAGAAAATCAAACAACATGGGAACAGGGAAAACAGTTTGTGAGTTATCAAAAAAACGACTTCACTATTCATTGTGCCTACCATGGTATCGATTCAAAGTATCTTATTTTTGATGTGGAGGTTATAAATAATAGTCCAGAGGACTTCCTCCTAGCACCTGAGCAATTCGTCATGTATACCGACAGCGGGAAATGGGACCCTATATCAAACCAATTGGTCTATAGCACATTCCCCATTAAAGCAGCCGACGCTGAGAATGAACTCTTAAGACTCGAAATGCAGGAGTCTGTTACCATTGCAAAAATGAAGAATAATCAAACCGCTGCAGCTGTTGTTGCAATTGCAGCAATCCCGGTTATAGCCGCTGCAGCAATTTCCGATGCAAATGATTCAAAAAACGACGAGGACGATGAAGATGATGTGTCACGTACTGAAGTTGCTGCAACTACTACGGTTGTTACGCTAGATGCTATTAATGATGGACAGGCTAACCATCTGTATAATATGGGAACTATTAGCGATAACCAAAATGTTTGGCAGCAATACGCTTTGAGGAAGACAACGCTTGGGCCGGGAGAATCACTTCGGGGATTAATTTACTTTCTAAAGCCAAATCTCGAATTATACAAGGATTTAAGAATTGAAGCACCAATACTAAATAACAACATCTATTTTAATTACAGTGTAATACTTTACTATCCTAGTATAAATCAACCTCAGTAAATTAATTTTGGGCCTGATTTAATCACTATTCAATCCTTATATTTGAAAAGGGTGCAATTCATTTAGGT
>CAZTVB010000407.1:0-3167 GCA_964616315.1 uncultured Rikenellaceae bacterium | reverse complement strand
CCTGGCGGGCGGAGTATTCACCTACCGCACTATTGATAATATCCTTAAAAACAAGGCGGAAGGCTTTTTGGCACCAGTAAACGATTATTCTTGCTGGGACGAAATGGTTCAGTATGTTAAAAACCCCAGTTCCACTTGGGAAGAAAGTAATTTAAACACAGTGCTTTCTGCATTTGATGTCTCAAATGCATGGATATACAACCATGAACTTAAATTACTTTACTCTGCATACGATTCCTCGCTTTATAATGAAAATTTTATTCTTGACATTAAAACAATAGAAAAGGCATTTGCGGACTCTTCCTATTGCCACTTTTTTATGCTGCATGGAAATAACCTAGTTGAGGTAACAGGCGCATCCATAGTTCCTTCGAGCGACACCGAACATAAATCGGCGGCTAAGGGGTATTTTATTGTTGCAAAACTTTGGGATAGCAATTATGTTAACGTGCTTGAAAAAGCTTTGGATTCAAAAATACACATTAACCCTATCGACTCAATTATTAAGTCAGATAATACCATAACAAGCCAGAATCTCAATATTGTAAAAACTCAGAAAAACGTTTTCGGCGATGATATTGTAATTATTAACTTCTTGACTAAGAACCAACTTGCTAAAGATATTGCCACTACAAACAGGTTCTCCATAATTATTCTTTTGTTACTTGTGGGAACATTTATCGCCTTCTTTTTTGCAATGCAAAACTGGGTTTCGTCTCCGTTGAAAAGCATTGCCCAAAGCCTTAGCCACGACGATATCGCTCCAATTGAAAAACTGGATGAGAAAAAAGACGAGTTTGGAGAAATAGCATCGTTAATAAAGAACTTCTTTGAGCAGAAAATTCAACTCGAGGTAGAAATTGCGGAGCGCACCGAAGCGCAAAAAATGGCTCACGAAATGTATAACGAAACGGTTAACTTAAATCATGAGCTTCAGGCAAGCGAGGAAGAATTGCGCCAGAACTTAGATATGATCATGGAGCTTAACGAAATGCTCTCCAAGCAGCAGAAGGAAATTACCGATAGTATAAACTACGCCAGCCATATTCAAGCAGCATTACTGCCTCCCGAAAGTATTATTAGGCATTTCGAGAAAGATTTCTTCATTCTTTTTAAGCCAAGAAATATTGTTAGCGGTGATTTTTACTGGGTAACTCATAAAGATAATAAACTGATAATTGCAATAGCTGACTGTACAGGGCATGGGGTTCCTGGCGGTTTTATGAGTATGTTAGGGATGGCCTATTTAAACGAAATTGTAAATCAATGTTCGAATAGTACCCCTGCTCAAATTCTGGAAACCTTAAGACGAAGGGTGATCGAATCGTTGCATCAAACAGGTAAAAGCGGAGAGTCTAAGGATGGAATGGATATTTCATTCTGTATAATTGACTTTAACGCCATGAAAATTCAATTTGCTGGAGCATACAATTCCCTTTACATCGCCCGTAAAACAGAATCAGCAACCTCGGCAAATGGACATGAGTTACTAGAATTTAAAGGCGACAGAATGCCTATTGGGTATTCGTTAAGGGTCGACAAGCCGTTTACCGATCAAGAAGTTGAAATATTCAGTGGCGATACTTTGTATATGTTTACCGATGGATATCAGGATCAGATAAGCGGGCTAACTCGTCAAAAATTCAACAGAACTAAATTAAAAAACTTACTTGTAGAGATGCAGGTTTATCCTATTCCAGAGCAAAAAAACATTCTCGAGTTATCCTTCGATGCTTTCAGAAATGAATACCAACAGGTGGACGACATTCTTGTATTTGGAATGAAGATATAAACAACGAAGAGCCTCTTAAAAGGCTCTTCGTTGTTTCCTACTTTAAAATATTCTTATAGTGTTCGTATCGATTTATTATTTCACTCACATAACGGAAAGTCTCCTCTCCTCTTAAACGACCATGCCTTACCAATGTATCGCTTAAGAACTCAGACTTATGTCGAATAAAATACTCCACATTTTCGTCCCAAACATTTGGATCCTTTCCGTATTTTCTAGCTAAGTTTCTTGCATCAATCACGTGGCCTAAACCCGCATTGTAAGCTGCTAGAACAAACTTGAAACGCTCCTCTTCTGGGATATTATTCTCAACCATTCTATCGTCAAGCCATTTAAGGTACTTCACTCCAACCTCAATTTGCTCAGTAGGGCTAACTGTACTATCAATTCCAAAATGCTGAGCGGTTTGAGGCATAAATTGCATTAATCCGGTTGCACCTTTATGCGAAACAACATCATGCTTAAATCGGGATTCCTGATATACCAGCGAGGCCAACAATCTCCAATCCCAGTTTATTTTGGGACTAAATTTCTTAAAGTATTCGTCCCACTGCGAAACTCTATCCTGATAAACAAAATAATAGTCGTTATTCAATCTCTTAAGGTGATTCGGGTTGTTGAAATATTTACTCTTGATCATTCTATAATGAGCAGTTACTAAATAGCCCTCCAACCAAGTATTTATTTTGTTTAAAAGTTCTGGCGAAGAGTGCCTAGTAGCCCAAGCAACATGCTGAGGGAAACCAATGGCAGTCTCAAAGTCAATGTTTCGCAATGAGCTGCCTTTAATTTGCGCTGCAGATTCATCGCAAACAACATAGTCAATCTCACCCATCGATACTAAATCAATAAGTTGATCTGCATCGTAATTAGGGAGCTCAACAATCATGATATTTCCACCAATCTCCTCCGAAAGGTGTTTAAGCCTTTGAGCCGAAGCGGAACTACGCTGAACATATACAACCTTACCTTTTAATTCTAAAGGGTTTCGTATAAGTGTATTTTCAATTTCATCGTAGTTAGCGGGAGTCCTTTGAATAAGGACTTGCCTAGTCTCGCCATGAGGAATAGTAAAGTTGAATTCCTTTTTTCTTTGAGTGGTTATAGTAAGATTGTTTGCAATAATATCAACCTCACCATTTTTGAGCATTTCGAATGATTTCTCAATATCATTTTCAGCTACTAGTTCTAATTTTACACCTAAAAACGATGCTAAATCTCTAAGCATATCGAACTGATAGCCCATTGGTTCGCCCTTATAAAGAAAATAACTTGTAGAGTTGTAGTCAGTAACCGCTACGATCTTTCCATCAGCTAAAATTTTAGCCAAATCTCTAAATTGCACTTCGGACTCTCTCATTACAGAGTCCTTGCT
>CAZTVB010000406.1:0-3175 GCA_964616315.1 uncultured Rikenellaceae bacterium | reverse complement strand
ATTTGTAACCTTTTTTATTGTATATTTCAGTGTTGTTTGAGTCAAATTTTTGATGACAAAGATTCAATCGCGTATTAATACCTAATAAATCATAAACCTATGAAAGGAATTATTTTACTTTTAGTTTTTTCGATTTCATCATTCAATATTTTATTTGCTCAAGATGAAGATCAAAAAGTGCTTATTAAAAATGTTATTCAAAGTGCTTATGTTGATGGATTGTGTAATAATGCTGATGCTGAAGCTGTAAATAAGGGTTTTCACCCAGGGTTTAATTTACTTGGAGTTGGTAGTGGTAATATAATGTGGACGTATCCTATACACAGTTGGATGGAGAATGCTAAGAATGGGAAAAAGAAAGGATTAAAATACTCCTTTCAAAATGAGTTTACTACAATAAAGTTCGTATTTGTTGATGTTGCAGGTACTGCCGCTGTTGCAAAAATTGAGTTTTACGAAGGTAGTGTGATGACCTCTATAGATTATTTGTCGTTGTTGAAATTCGAGGATGGCTGGAAAATAGTAAGCAAAACATTTTACTCTATACCACACGGAGAGAAATAGAACGTCTTATAGTTTTCTAATGTTTTTATAACAAAAAAAGGAGGCATTTGCCTCCTTTCCTTATTTTGTCTAGAGTCTTGTGCCTGACATCTAGTGTCTGATCTAAATCTATTCGTCTTGGTCTTCTGCTTCGTAAGCTTTTAGAAGTTTCTCCTGAACATCAGATGGAACTTGCTCGTAAGCATTGAACTTCATGTTGTAGGTTGCACGTCCGCTGGTTAATGATGATAGTGCGGTTGAGTACTTGTTAAGTTCAGCTAGAGGAACCTTAGCGTTGATAACCTCGAAACCTTTAACACTACCCATACCCATAATAATAGCACGACGGTTTTGTAGGTCGCTCATTACATCACCCATCCTGTCCGATGGAACAAGAACTTCCACATCGTAAACAGGTTCCATAATCTTTGGACCAGCCTCCTTAAACGCAGTTTTAAATGCGTTACGGCCTGCTAGTTTAAAGGAGATTTCGTTGGAGTCAACTGGGTGCATCTTACCATCGTAAACAGCAACGCGGATATCGCGAGCGTAAGAACCGGTTAGAGGACCTTCCTCCATTTTCTCCATAATACCTTTTAGAATTGCAGGTAGGAAACGAGCATCAATTGCACCACCAACAATACAGTTGTAGAAAACAAGTTTTCCGCCCCACTCTAGTGGCACCTCTTCTTTTCCGCGTACGCTGATGTTAACCTCTTTGCCAGCAATTTTATACTTTGTAGGATCTGGAGCGCCCTCAATGTGTGGTTCAATTACAATATGAACTTCACCGAATTGTCCAGCGCCACCCGATTGTTTTTTGTGACGGTAGTCTGCAGCAGCAATCTTTGTAATAGTCTCACGGTAAGAAATGCGAGGAGGAATAAACTCAATCTCAAGTTTGTTGAGGTTGGTTAGTTGCCACTTCAATGTATTTAAATGGTGCTCGCCCTGACCCGAAACAATAATTTGCTTCAACTCTTTAGAGTGCTCCACTAGAATTGTTGGATCTTCCTGATGAGCTTTGTGTAAAAGTTCACTCATCTTTTCGGTATCAGCTTCATTTTTAGGTCTAATGGCAGTACGGAATTTAGCATTTGGGAACTCCATTGCATCGAAAGTGAAATCCAAGCCTGCTCCGCAAAGAGTATGGTTAGTTTTTGTGTTCTTCAACTTTACTGTTGCGCCAATATCACCAGCAACAAGTTCTGTTACCTTATTACGGTTTTTACCTGCAACAACAAACAGTTGAGCCATACGCTCTTTTGTTGAGTTGTTAGCATTGGTTAAGTCCATACCCTCTGTTACTTTGCCGGACATTACACGGAAGTAACTAATCTCACCAATGTGCGGTTCAATAGATGACTTAAATATGAAAAGCGAAGTTGGAGCAGATGCGTCGCATTTTACTTCCTTATCGTTATTATTCTTAAGTACTGGGGTTGATGCAGGATTTGGACCTACATTTAGGATGAAATCCATCAAGCGCTTTGTTCCAATGTTACGTTTTGCCGATAAGCAGAACACTGGGAATAGTTGACGGTTGCGGATACCTGCTGATAATCCTGAACGCATCTCATCTTCGCTCAATGAACCCTGCTCAAAGAATTTTTCCATTAACGATTCATCGTTCTCAGCTGCTGCCTCAATAAGCGCGTTGTGTAGTTCCGCAGCTTTATCGGCCTCCTCTGCAGGAATTGGAAACTCTTCGCGAATTCCTGTATCACCCTTAAATTTGTACATCTTCATGGTGATAACATCAATAAATGCATCGAACGATGTGCCAGGATTAACAGGGAACTGAGCCAAAATAACCTTACTGCCAAATGTCTGCTTTAACGAATCTAGGGTTTGATCGAAATTAGCTTTTTCATGATCAAGCTGGTTGATGGCAAGCACCATTGGTTTGTGCATACGCTCGGCATGACGGTTGAATATTTCTGTACCAACCTCAACACCGTACTGGCCATTAATAACCATTACCATAATGTCGGCTGGGTACATAGATGAGACAACACCGCCCACGAAATCGTCGGAACCTGGAGTGTCAATTATATTTAATTTGCGGTCCATGAATTCGGTGTACAGAATAGTAGAGAAGATGGACCTTTGGTTAATCTGTTCAATCTCGGAGTAGTCCGAAACAGTATTCTTCCCCTCGATAGTTCCCTTACGCTCGATAACTTTTCCTTCAAACATCATCGACTCGGCAAGTAACGTTTTGCCACAGCCGGTATTACCCAGTAAGGCAACATTCCTGATTTGATCGGTTAAATAGGTTTTCATGCGTGTTACGCGTATTAATTGTTTAACATCGGTTAGTTTTAGGTTGCAAAATTTGTCATCATCTATATAAGGTATATCTCCCCAAAAAGACTTTGCAAAATTGCAGATCCGTTTTTTGAATCCCCCCAAAAATAGTAAAATTTTGTTTCAAACAAACTTATTTGCCAATTTGAGTGATGTTGTAAAGCATGTGCGCAGTTGACGAGATTTATTTCTGAAATATATCTTTTGAATATGAGGAAGTTAAATGAATATTGATGTTTGAATTATTTTTGAGATAATTGAAATCGACAATTTTTCCATAAGTTCATTCAGTTGAATCAGTATTTCGCTCTTGATCTTTCAA
>CAZTVB010000405.1:0-3187 GCA_964616315.1 uncultured Rikenellaceae bacterium | reverse complement strand
AGGTTACAGAACCTTTAACATTCGAGAATATCCTAGAAAATCCAATATACTTGAGTCTTGCAAAGGATGACGTTAAGGAAACCGTTCGGGTAAATTTAGAGAAATATAACTTGATTATGGAAGGTGATTTTTTAGTTACAATTGAGCATGTTAAAAATTTAGGTGATGGTCGGTTGTACTTTTGTGCAGGCCTTAAGGAAAAAACTTACTACAGAAAAACAAGCCAAGGTGAATGGAATACAGCACCAGTTGGCATCAGTATTAGTGTAGATGCCGATGTGGAGAAGTAAAAAATAAGGATTACTTTCGCATCAAAATAAGAATATGATTACACAGAACGATATTATCAGGAGATTAAGATTCATTTTCGATTTTAATGATTCTAAAATGATAGAACTTTTTGCCCTAGGTGGGCAAACGGTAACGCGTGCAGAAATTAGCGATTGGTTAAAAAAAGATGACAATCCCGATTTTGTAAAAATCACCGATAATCAACTGGCAATTTTTCTCAACGGTCTAATTGTGAATAATAGAGGCAAGAAGGATGGAGTGGAACTTGTTGCCGAAGAGCGTTTAAACAACAACACTATTTTCAGAAAACTTCGCATTGCACTCAACCTTAAAGATGAAGAAATACTTGCCATATTAGAACTAGCTGAAATGAAAATTAGCAAGCATGAACTAAGCGCTTTTTTCCGAAACCCAAATCAGCCACAGTACCGCCCTTGCAACGACCAAATACTTAGAAATTTCCTGCATGGGTTGCAGATAAAAAACAAAAAATAGATGGAACGATTATTCATAGCGGACAAATCCTTCGAAAAGCAAGACTTCGCTCCTACTCCACTGCAGAAAGGAGACTATGAATGTTGTAATTTTGTCAATTGTAACTTCGAAAAAACTGATATTTCAGGGATTAACTTTGCTGAATGCGAGTTTACGGGATGCAATATTAGTATGGCCAATATAAATAAAGCATCGTTCAAAGATGTTAAGTTTAAGAACTGTAAAATGCTAGGATTGCATTTTAACAGTTGCAACAACATAATTTTCTCTGTAAGTTTTGACACATGCACCCTTAACTTCTCATCATTTTTTAAACTTAAACTAAAATCAACACAATTTATAAACTCAAATCTTCAAGAGGTTGATTTTACTGAAGCAAACCTATCGACTGTAAAATTTGACAATTGCAACCTGCAAGGAGCAATATTCGAAAACACAAACCTTGAAAAGGCCGATTTCAGAACAGCCAGCAACTATAGTCTTGACCCTGAGTTAAATCAAATCAAGAAAGCGAAATTCTCCACTCAAGGTATTATTGGACTTTTAAGCAAATACGATATTGAAGTTGAATAAATGCAAAAACCCAGAGATTTACTCTGGGTTTCTTATATTATGAAATTCATTATTACTTAGTAATCTCACTAAGTTTAGTAAAGCAATCGTCAACAGCAACCATTAAATCCTCTTGGATTGCCTTATAGTGAGCCTTAACGGCTTTAGCTTCGTGCTTATTCTCAGGATTGTTGATTCTAGTAATTAACTCGTTGCGTTTCTCAAGCATAGTTTCGATAATAGCAAGTGCTTTATCCTGATTTTTATCACCGTGAATTAGCATAAAAGTATAGCAATCACTAACTACTTCGCTTACAAGAAAGTCAACGTCTTTCTTAAGGTTTTTCTTATTTGCCATGTTTAAATCATTTATTAATTGATGTGCAAAGATATAAATAAGATTTTGAAATCTTATCCTTTATTCACTATTGATAAAATTTGGGATAGATATTTAATCTTCAATCAACCCTTCCTCGCTCTCAATAAGCGTAAGGTCAACTATCGACTTATTCTGCCATCTTCCGTATTTGTAATATATTGCTGCAGCAATTGCCCCAAACACCCAACCAATAGGAATCGACCACCAAATTCCTTTTTCGCCCATGCCTAATGTTTTGCTTAAGAAGTATGCCAATGGAATTCGAATTAGCCAAAGCGAAACAAGCGTAATATACATTGGAACTATTGCAGCACCAGCACCGCGAAGCAATCCATTAATGTTAAACATTATAGCAAAAAAAACATAAAAAACACTTACGATTAAAAGATACTGATACCCAATTTCAACCACATTGGGGCTAGTGGTAAAAATGGTCATTATAGATTTCCCCCAGATTATTATTACCACAGTTATTGATGCACAAACAGCAACCGACATCCACATGGTTGCTTTTAATCCATTGGCAACTCTATCGAGTTTTCCTGCTCCAACATTTTGTCCAACAAACCCCGATAGTGCTGCTGCAAAGTTCATTGCAGGAATAACTGCCAACGAATCGACTCTCCCAGCCGCTGAGAAAGCAGCAATTACTGGTGTTCCAAAAGAGTTTACAATACCCATCATCGCCATTCCACCAAATGCAACCAATGTTTGCTGAATTCCAGTTGGCAAGCCTATCCTAATACTTTGCTTGAAAATATCCCAATCAAAGGATATTTTTTTCATGTCTATCCTGAGTATATGCTGTTTGTGGTTCAAATATATTAAGGCTGCTACAAATGCGCCAGCCTGCGATATAACAGTAGCCCAAGCAGCACCAGCAATTCCCCACTTAAAAACTAATACGAAAAGTAAATCCAACCCAATGTTGGCAAAGGTTGAGAATATTAGAAAATACAACGGTGTTTTTGAATCGCCAATTCCACGTAAAATACTTGATGTTCCATTAAATCCAAACATTATAACCATACCGTACATGTAAATATGCAGGTATTCCTTGGCAGGAATCATTAATTCTTCAGGAAGTTGTAGTAACCTAAATATCCAATCGCTGGTGGTTATTCCAATTATTGTAATTATTACACCGGCAACAAGTAAAAAAATGTATGTTGTATCCGAGGCTCGTTTTACCTTGTCGTATTGCTTAGCCCCGTAGTACTGCGAAATTACAACCGATGCACCAATCCCAATTCCAATAACCAATGCTATCACCATAAAAATTATTGGGAACGATGCGCCAACGGCAGCAAGAGCCTTGTCGCCTAAATAACGGCCAACAATAACACTGTCGACTACATTGTAGAGTTGTTGAAAAACGTTGCCAATAAGCATTGGCAATGCAAATTTAAAGATATGACGAGACTCGCTTCCCGTTGTGAAATCTTTCATGCTAATTTAAAACTGTAAAGG
>CAZTVB010000404.1:0-3188 GCA_964616315.1 uncultured Rikenellaceae bacterium | reverse complement strand
ATTGTATCTTGTTACAGGTAGTATTAGCTAGTATTAAGTAGATGAGTATGCAGGTAACCGACCAGGATTTACAGTATTTTGTTACATCAATAAAAAGTGTTTCTAAGTATGATTTTTCCGAATACTCGGATAAATCCTTGAAGCGCCGCTTGCAGAAAATATTGGAGGATTACAACCTCGATTTAACCAACCTCATCACCACAATCAGGGTCGATAAAGTTTTCTTGGAGAAAATAGTTAAGGAGATTACAGTTAATACCACCGAGCTTTTCCGCGATCCGCCAGTATGGCATCTGCTTAGGTCAAGAATTCTTCCGCGCTTCAAGAACAACAAAACAATCAATATCTGGCATGCCGGATGTTCTACTGGTCAGGAGGTTTACTCCATGATGATTCTGCTTAACGAGATGGGAATGCTAGATAAGGCCAAACTTTTTGCAACCGACCTTAATGTGGATGTGCTCGATGCTGCAAAGCAGGGGGTTTACAAGTACCGGTTTAACCTAGGATATTTGGATAATTTCGATAAGGTTATCAAGCAAAACCCCTTGAACTTTGAGGAGTACAACGAGGTTCCATACGAAAAGTATTTTGATATTGACAAGGTGAAGGATACCATTACAATGAAGAAGTTCCTTACCGAAAAGCCCATTTTCCGTAAGCACGATTTGGTTGTGGATGGAAACATATTTTTTGCAAAATTCGATTTAATTCTGTGCCGCAACGTAATTATTTACTTCAACTATGCGTTACAGAATAAGGTTTTTGAACTTTACCATACCAATTTATACCCCAAGGGTGTTTTGTTGCTTGGCATGCACGAAACCATTCTTGGCCCATGGGCAAATAAGTTTGAGCGACTTGGACAGGCTTATGTAAAAAAATAGTAGCAAACGAATTATCGGATAAATAATGAAGCTTTTAAAAAACATAAAAATTGGTCAGCGGGTACAACTCTTTGTTATTCCCTCAATAGCCATTCTTTTCGTTTTTGCAGGGTTGACCTTAAACTTTATGTCAAAACGTAGAGTTTTTGAGGCAGCAAAACTTCAGGCAAGTGTTTATATCGATAAAACCATTCAGATTATTGATGTTGTTGAAAAGAGAACTGGACGCGGATTTACCACGGACGATAAGGTGGAACTAAAACCTTACTTCCAGAGTCCCGCATACTACAACTCCGATTTTCCTTGCATAATATCAAGTAATGGTGAGTATTTGGTACATATACTCCGCGAAGGACAGCGCTTATCACTTTCAGCCATTAACCAGCTTAAAGCAAAGGCCGATAAGCAGGGAAGTTTCTTTTATACCGACTTTACCGACAACTCAACCGAGGAGCGTTTGCTTTGCTTTAATTACTACGAGCCCTACAACGCTTACATTGCGGTATCAGTTAGTCCTTCAGAAGTGCTAGCTCCCCTCACCAATAATAGACGGGTTTTGATACTAATCATATTCTTTTCAGCAATTGCCGCGGCTCTTGCGGTACGGGTGATGATTAACCCCATTGTTCGGAATGTAAATTTGGTAAACATAAAGCTCCGTCAACTTTCCTATGGCGATATTCCCAATCATCTCAAAATTGACTCAAACGATGAGATTGGTACAATGGTTGGCTCCCTAAATAAACTGATTGATGGATTAAGGCAAACAACCGAGTTTGCTCGCGAAATTGGTAGGAATAAGCTCGATTTTCAGTATAAACCGCTTAGCAACAAGGATGAGTTGGGTAACGCACTGCTCGACATGCGCAACAACCTTAAGCATGCCAACGATGAGGAAATGCGCCGTAAGCAGGAGGACAATATTCGTAGCTGGTCCAACGCAGGCTTGGCTAAGTTTGGTGATATACTCCGTCAGAACAATAACAACCTTAACATTCTGGCCGATAGTATTATTCAGAATCTTGTAAATTATCTTGATGCGAATCAGGGCGGAATATTTATTTACAATGAGTCCGACTCCGACCGCTACCTTGAGCTTCTCTCTGCATTTGCATACAACCGCAAGAAATTCATTGATAAAGTAATTCAGCTAGGCGAAGGCTTGGTGGGTACCTGTGCTTTAGAGAAGCAAACCGTTCATCTTAAGGAAATCCCAGAGAATTATATAGCCATAACATCTGGTTTAGGAGAAGCAACTCCTACTTCATTACTAATTGTACCACTGAAACTTGAGGATAATATTTTCGGGGTTTTAGAGATTGCTTCGTTCAAGGAGTTTACCCAGCATGAAGTTGAGTTTGTTGAGAAGATAGGCGAGAGTATTGCATCAACCCTATTCTCAGTTAAGAATAGCATTCGCACTAAAATATTGCTGGAGCAATCGCAGCAGCAACGCGAGGAGATGGCTGCCCAGGAGGAGGAAATGCGCCAGAATATGGAGGAGATGCAGGCTACTCAGGAGGAGATGTCGCGTAAGAATGTGGAGTTGGAGGTGGTTACCAATGCCATTAACCAAGCATTGCTTGCAATGACCCTTAGCGAGGATGGTTATGTGGTAGACTCCAACAATAATTTCCAGGTTCTTGTGGGATTATCTAAGTCCGAGTTGGACGGTAAGGTGTTTTTCGACCTTATCCATTCCGAGCAACGTAAAGATTTCAACTCGCTGTGGGAGCAGGTGCTAATGGGTCAAACGGTAAATGAAACCTTGCATCTTACTGGCGATAATGGTCTGGACCATTACATTATGGCTTCAATATCCCCAGGAATCGACGATATGGGGATGATTGTTAAAATTTTCCTAATAGGTCAGGATATTACCGAAACCAAGAAACTTGAGCTTATGGCTCAAAAGCAAGCCGAGGAGATTGAGCAAACAATCATTGAACTGAAAATGGAGCAGGATGTTTCGGCTCAACGCGAGAAGGACATGGAAACGCTGCTCAAAGCACTTGACCAGAATTGCTTGGTTACAGTTTTGGACCCAGATGGCCTAATCACTTACATCAACAATAAAAATGTTGAAACGCTTGGCGACGCTAAAGAGGATATTGAGGGTAAATATCTGCACGATTTAGACTTTACCGCTAAGAATAAACCTAAAGAGTTTAAGGCATTCTGGGATAATTTACACAAGGGCATCAAGCAAACTAGGGTATTCTCCTTAAATGTTGGTAATAAGGAAGTTTGGATACAGGAGAACTACACCCCTGTAATGGATGAAGTTGGGCAATTATATAG
>CAZTVB010000403.1:0-3189 GCA_964616315.1 uncultured Rikenellaceae bacterium | reverse complement strand
GTTTGAACTAGGAATGGACTATTACTACCTTAGAATGCGACTGGGAATATTGGCATATAACAATCAACGATATGCCAGCGCTTACAAGCATTTCCAAAAGGCCATTACTTTTTTCAACTCCGACACCATTAGCAGAGAGTACATCTACTACAGTTACCTTTTTACTGGCCGAAAAGCCGATGCAGGATTATACCTTGAGAGCATAAACTACAATCAAAAGAACCAACATTTAAAATCGCTAAAATCCGAAGGATTCTCAAACTTTTACTCTGGAATAAACTACACATCAAACGATGCCACGCTTTACACATCAAATCCGCTGACTTACGAAGCCATTGAAAATTCACTATCTATTTATGCTGGTTTTGAAACCTACTTTAACAACAAAGCAAAACTCAACCTAGGCTATACTAATTTTCGAAAAACAGGCACATTCTACTCTAGCACAAACACCACTGGCGATTACAGAACCTTTAAACAAAACCAATTGTACGCCAAATTGGGCATACTCACCTACCCCGGATTTGAGTTTTTTGGATATGGGCACATTGCTTTTTACACCGAAGAATCGGCACAAACCACTTTTGGAGGACGACGCTCATCGGCGCAAATATTTACTGAATCTACTTTCGGGCTTGGATTAACCAAAAACCTCTGGAAACTTCGGTTTAGCAGCAATGGTTCGTTCAGCAAATTTGGAGGCTCCACCCAGTTCCGAGGCGAAGCAAGCATTACCTACCTCCCATTTGGGAACCTAAATTTATACACTACTACCAACGGAATGTACCAGAGCGACAAGAACTGGGGTAGCACATACCAATTTGGTCAGGATGTTGGCTTTAAAGTGTTTAAACGCCTTTGGATTGAAGCAGGTGTAACGAGTGGCAACTCATTCCTATACTCGCGCAATCAAGGTGCAATTATCAACAACTCATTTTTGATACCTTCATTATCGCTGTACGGAAATGCCATTGTAATGCTGGGCAATCATTTTAGCCTATCTATAACTCCTTCGTATAGCAAAAACATACTTTACTCTTGGGATACAACCAACTACACTCGAAGCAACAAGGTGAATTCGAACTCAACAGGACTCTCATTCACATTAACATATAAAAAGTAAAACCATGAAGAAATTAATATCAACCTTTGTTCTTGCGCTTGCAGTAGCAATTGCATTTGCACAAGATTATGCGAAACTCACAGCAGCATTCAACGAAAGCTACGCCAAGGAAAAAAATGCGAAGTATGCCGAGGCCGCATCAGCGTTAAAGGCGCTTTACGATGAAAAATCGTACGAAATAAACTTACGCTTGGGTTGGCTCACTTACCTTCAGGGACAATTCTCCGAGTCGATGGGCTACTACAGCAAGGCGGTTGATTTAATGCCTTACGCCATTGAACCCCGATTAGGCATTGTATTGCCAGCATCGGCAATGGGGAATTGGGATTTAGTGGTATCGCACTACAACAAGATACTCAGTATAGACCCAAACAATACGCTAGTACTTTACCGAATGGGTCTAATAAACTACGAACGGAAGGATTATAAACAAGCTTACACTTACTTCGAGAAAGTTGTAAATCTATACCCTTGGGACCACGACAGCGTTCTGATGTTTGCATGGACAAACTATATGCTTGGTAAAACCCGCGAGGCAAAAATTCTTTTTCACAAAGCACTGCTATACAATCCTGACGATGCAAGCGCCAAGGAAGGGCTTGGATTAATTAAATAAGACTCTTTTTTGATTTGATTAATGGTTGTTGTTTATTGGGTTGCAACAACCATTATCCTTTTTACTAGAAGAATTTAATTACTTTTTCATAGCCCTATCCATCTCGCGGCGGGCATCCTTGTGTTTTAAATCTTCGCGCTTATCGTGCGTTTGTTTGCCTCGGGCAAGGGCAATATCAACCTTGGCTAAACCGCGCTCGTTCAGGAATAATTTCAGCGCAATTATTGTTAGCCCCTTCTCCTGCGAACGACGTTTCAACTTGCCAAGTTCCTTATGCGTTAGTAGTAATTTCCTATCCTGCTTTGGGTCGTGATTATTGTATGTACCCCACTCGTACTCGGCAATATGCAACCCTTTAACCCAAAGTTCATCGTTAATAAACTGGCAGTACGAATCCACAAAATTAGCCTTACCCATTCGGATTGCTTTAATTTCCGTACCCTTAAGCACAATGCCCGCGGTGTACTTTTCAACAATCTCAAAGTTAAAGCTAGCCTTCTTATTTTTAACAACTATATCGTTTGCCATTGTGGTCTGTAAAAATTATTCTTTTCGTCTAAAAAACTTCACCCAGCTGTAAATATAAAATATCAGTCCGAGCAAAACTACAAAAATTAACCCTATGTTCGATTTTTTCAGGGGACTCTCGGTAAACATATTGGTCATAGCAGCCAGCACCATCAACACCGACATCAAAAACACAAGCCCCATCCAAACCAATCGGTTTAACTTGTTTAACCTGTTGCGCTGGTTATTTCTTCGTAACTGTACCATTTTTATTGGTGTATAGCATTTCGTATTGAGTTGGTGACAAGTGACAGGTGACGAACTAACAATCAACGAACAACTATCAACTTTCTCTCCCTAAAGAATGCCAAAATTAACTAATTTTACCACGTAAACCGATATTTTAATCCGATGCCGAATAAAACTTACAATATAATTGCCATTGTTGGGCCTACTGCCAGCGGAAAAACCCAACTGGCAACCAACCTAGCAGCGCAACTTGGTGGAGAAATTATCAGTGCCGATTCACGCCAAGTATACAGTGGGATGAATTTGGGTACTGGGAAGGATTTGGAGGATTATACCATTAACGGCAAAACCATTCCTTACCATTTAATTGATATTGCCGATGCAGGAACCAAGTACAATGTTTACGAGTATCAGGCCGATTTCTTAAAAGCATACAACGATATAAAAAATCGTAACGGTCAACCAATACTTTGCGGTGGCAGCGGACTTTACATTGAGGCTGTTTTAAAAGGATATAAGTTGATACCTGTTCCCGAGAACAAAGAGTTACGCCAACAACTGGAACAAAAAACCGACGAAGAACTGGCCACTATACTGGAATCATACAAAAGTCTGCACAACACAACCGACCTCGACACCCGCAAGCGAACCATCAGGGCAATTGAGATTGAGGAGTACTACAGCAAAACGCCTG
>CAZTVB010000402.1:452-3190 GCA_964616315.1 uncultured Rikenellaceae bacterium | reverse complement strand
GAACCCTTGGCATCATTTATCATAAACTCCACGCCCTTTACACCTGCCACATTAGCAATCTCGTGCGGATCGGTTACAACAGCAACAGTACCATGTTTCACTGCGGCCTTTGCAAAATTCGACGGAGTAAGCATGGAACTTTCGATATGAACATGCGAATCGACAAATCCAGGAAGGATTATCGGATGTTTTATATTGGAGTCCTTTTCTATTTTTGCAATTTTTCCGTTCTGAATTCTTAGGGTTGCACCAAACGACTCCCTTTTAATTGGGTCGAAAACAACACCAGCAACAGTGAAATTTGTACTCATAATTGAAATGTTTTGAATAAATAATAAACTATATCACAATACAATAACCAAAACCACTTGCACTAATAAAGAAAATGTTCCACGTGGAACATTTATGTAAAAATTTGCAAAACCCGCAATGTTCCACGTGGAACATTTAAAGTTTTTATTTAGCTACCTGCCAAAATATACTAGCAAAACATTAATGTCGCTAGGTGAAATGCCGGGTATGCGCTTGGCTTCACCTATTGATTGTGGTTTATGTTTCGTTAATTTTTGGCGTGCCTCGGTGCTTAATGATTCGAGTGTGTTAAAATTAAAACTTAATGGTATTGGAACGTGCTCCAATCTTGATATTTTATCGGCAATCAACTTTTCCTTATCGATATACCCTTGGTATTTTATCTTGATTTCTACCGCCTCTAAAACCTCAGGTGATAAGGAAACATCCTCGGTGTTTAATATATTAAGGTGTTCCTGAATATCTTTTAAACTTATCTCAGGCCTGATAATTACATCAAAAAGCTTCTTCTTTTGAGTTAATGGTGAACTATTGTTGCTCTCTAAATACTGATTTACAAAACTTGGTTCAATTGAAGTCTCCTGAATATATCGGTAAAGTTTATTAATTGTTTCGTACTTCTGAGTAAAACTTTCATATTCTGCCTTGCTAATCATTCCTAACCTATACCCGATTGGCATTAATCTTTCATCAGCATTATCTTGACGAATCAATATTCTAAATTCCGCACGACTAGTAAATACGCGATATGGCTCATCGACTCCTTTTGTAATTAAGTCGTCAATCATAACACCAATATAAGCTTGGTCGCGATTTAAAATAAATGGATCTTGATTTGTGATGGTAAGGTGAGCATTTATACCTGCAACCAAACCCTGACCTGCGGCCTCTTCATATCCTGTTGTACCATTAATCTGACCTGCAAAATATAAATTACTGATTAATTTCGATTCAAGCGAATGCTTCAACTGCGTTGGTGGAAAGTAATCGTATTCGATGGCGTAACCCGGACGAAGAATATTTACATTTTCGAACCCTGTTATTAGTCGTAAAGCCTTAAACTGAACATCCCAAGGAAGCGATGAACTAAAACCATTAAGATACATCTCATAAGTAAACACTCCTTCGGGTTCCAAAAATAACTGATGAGAATCCTTACTGGAAAAAGTATTCACTTTATCCTCAATGCTAGGACAATACCTTGGACCAATTCCTTTAATGCGTCCTGAGAAAAGTGGAGAATCGTCAAAACCCTCCTTTAAAACTTCATGAACCTTTTTATCGGTATGAACAATGTAGCAATGCTTTATTGGTAAACCTGTTTTGACACTTGGGTCGAACGAGAACTTACCTAGCGATTCACTCTCTTGAATAATCATTTTGGAATAATCAACAGTGCGGCCATCAATACGAACGGGCGTTCCTGTTTTCATTCTGCCTGACTCTATTCCTAAATCTTTTAAGCGCTCGGTGAGACCAACAGAATTACTCTCCCCTATTCTACCTCCTGTAACATTAGTTCGACCAATATGAATAAGTCCGTTTAAAAAAGTCCCGTTTGTAAGGATTACTGATTTACAAGAAAAGGTAATTCCGTTTCTTGTTACAACTCCACTTACAGTATTTGAATCCTTATCAATTAAAACATCGATAACATCATCTTGCCAAAGTGAAAGATTTGGTATGGACTCTAAAAACTTTCGCCACTCAATTGTAAATAAAAATCTGTCGCACTGTGCACGTGGACTCCACATTGCAGGTCCCTTAGATTGATTTAACATTCTAAAGTGAATAGTTGTGAGGTCGGTTACCTTAGCTGTGTAACCACCAAGCGCATCAATTTCTCGAACAATTTGACCTTTACCAATTCCTCCAATAGCTGGATTACAGCTCATTTGGGCTAATTTGGTTAAGTCCATAGAAATTAAAAGGGTTCTAGAACCCATATTTGCTGCTGCCGCTGCTGCCTCGCACCCTGCGTGCCCACCTCCTACTACTATAATATCGTAACTAATCTGCATAGCTATAAAAAATACTTAACGCATCATCCTCCAAAACTCGCATCTGTTTCTGTTGCTTTGCTGTTTTGTCCGAAAATCCAACTAAATGTAAAACACCATGAATTATTACCCTTAACAACTCATCGTTGAAATTTGTTTTAAATCGTTGTGAATTATCTAAAACTGTGTCGATAGAAATAAAAATATCACCTTCCACTATATTGTCGTAACAATAATCGAAAGTGATAATATCTGTAAAATAGTTATGATTTAAATATTGTTGATTTAATTCAAGGATGTACTGGTTAGAACAAAAAATGTAACTTACGTTACCTACCTTTTTCTGATACGACTTAATTACATCGTTAATCCACTTTGATACTTTTCTCTTTTCCTTTAAAACAAACTTTATATCTTGACTCTGAT
>CAZTVB010000402.1:0-442 GCA_964616315.1 uncultured Rikenellaceae bacterium | reverse complement strand
ATTTATAGGCATTTTAGATATTAAAGATTAGTTGCACTTTGGTTCCCTTGTCGTTGTAAACAATATCGTCAGTTAACTTACGCATCAAAAATACACCTCGTCCTGAAATATTCTCAATATTTTCTGGCATTGTTGGGTCTGGAATAGAATTAAAATCGAAACCGGGACCTTGGTCCTCAATAGCAATAGTGAGCTTACCATTTACAACTGTAAAATCAATCTTTACTGTTTTATTAATATCTAACTTATTGCCATGAACCATAGCGTTATTAACGCCTTCGATTGTTGCAATAAGGATTTTTCCGTATAAATCGGAATGTATAGAATTAACTTCTGAAATTTCATCGATAATTTTTTCTACTTGATTAATTTCATCAAGCTTGCTCTGAATTATTAATGATTTATTCATTGTGAAATTTTTTATGTTAATCTTTATACTGAA
>CAZTVB010000401.1:0-3195 GCA_964616315.1 uncultured Rikenellaceae bacterium | reverse complement strand
CGAAAAACTAGAGCTATGGCAATAGATATGGAAACAGCTACTATATTTACAGTTGGTTTCTATAACGAAATTCCAACAGGAGCTCTACTGCTGGTAACCGACCAGCCTATGATTTCGGAAGGTGTTAAAACCACCGATAGCGATAAAAAGGTTGATAACATGTTTGTGGAGGACCAAATTAAAATTGGAATTGAGTCGATGAAACGCTTAATAAACAATAGCGAATCGGTAAAGCATCTTCGATTCTAATTATAAATGGCAAAACAGAACTTAACACTCGACTCGTACGTCAACATAATAGATGAGCTTAAAAACAAGATTTTTAAGCCCATCTATTTTCTTACTGGCGATGAAACTTACTACATCGACAAAATATCGGACTACATTGCCGATAATGTGCTAACAGCAGAGGAAAAGGCTTTCAACCAAACAATTATCTACGGAAAGGATATCTCCATTGCCGATGTAATTAACTCCGCCCGCCGATTCCCAATGATGTCCAACTATCAGGTTATCATTGTAAAGGAGGCACAAAACATAAAAAACCTTGCTGACCTTGAGATTTACCTTAAAGCACCACAACCATCAACAATTCTTGTAATTTGCCACAAACCTAAATCGGACGGAAAAGGAAAGTCCGACAGGCTAACCAAGGTTACCAACCTTGCAAAGCAAAAGGGAGTTTTCTTTGAATCGAAAAAACTCTACGATTACCAAATTCCCGATTGGATTATTAATTACCTCAAGCAAAAGAATATCAAGATTGACCTAGTTGCAGCAAATCTGCTAAACGAGTATTTGGGTAACGATTTAAGCAAAATTTCGCACGAACTGGAGAAGTTAATCATCACGCTACCACCCGATAACAAGCAAATTACAAGTCAAAATATTGAGCAAAACATTGGAATTAGTAAGGATTTCAACCGTTTTGAGCTAACAAAAGCATTGGGCGAAAAGAATGTGCTAAAAGCGAACAGGATTGTAGATTACTTTGCCCATAATGGCTCGGCAAATCCTTTTGTACTTACAGTATCGGCAATTCATCAGTACTTTGTAAAAATATTCCGACTACATTTCCTAAAGGATAAAAGTAGAGAAAATATTGCCCGAGAATTGGGTGTAAACCCATTCTTTACAGCAGAATACGAAAATGCCGCAAAGAAATACGACCCCAAAAAGTGTATCGATATTTTTGCGCTACTCCGCGATTACGATATGCGCTCGAAGGGAGTTAACAACAACTCTACAGACCACGGCGAACTGCTCCGAGAATTAGTTTTCAAAATATTGCACTAAGTATGACCCTAATTATTATAGTTGTCACTGTTGCCATATCGCTATATGCCTTTGGCGAGAATAATCTTATGCAACGGCTGCTTTTAAGTCCATACCGTGTTTTCAAAAATAAGGAATGGTATAGGCTTATTACCCATGCCTTTGTTCACGCAGGCTTCTTGCATCTTTTCATCAATATGTTTGTTCTTTATTCATTTGGAATGGCAGTTGAACACTGGTTGAAACAACTCCAGACAAGCGGCTACATCGATTATCCAATACTACACTTTTTTGTACTTTACTTTGGCGGAGTGGTAATTGCCACACTTACCACACTAAAAAAGCATAAGGATAACTACTACTACCAAAGCGTGGGGGCATCTGGAGCTGTATCTGGGTTTGTTTTCTTCTGCGTTTTCTTCGACCCACTCGAAAGTTTATACCTAATGGCGGTTATTCCAATCCCCGGGATTGTTTTTGCCGTGGCGTATTTAGCATACTCGCACTATATGAGCAAGAAGGAGGGCGATAACATCAACCATGATGCACACTTTATTGGAGCTGTATTCGGGTTTATATACCCGCTGCTGATTAACCCAAAATTAATATTACACTTCTTGAGTAGTTTGAAGTTGATATAGAAAGTGATGGCCATACAAGTAAACACAACTGATATATCCGAGAATCACAAACATCAATATGTTGTAATTCTTGCATCGACAGAAGAAAGTTGGATATTTGTTAGAAATAAACAACGAACCACATGGGAATTGCCCGGAGGGCACATCGAGCCAAACGAATCGATAATTGATGCTGCCAAACGAGAACTATTTGAGGAGACAGGAGCATTGCAATTCAACCTTACTGAACTGTTTGACTATTCAGTTGAAACAGATGTTGCCAAAAGTTCTGGAAGAGTTTTTATTGCACAAGAAATTACGTTAGGGCCACTTCCTGATAGTGAAATAGCCGAAATACAAATCTCCAAAAATTTACCGGATAATTTAACCTACCCACTTATTCAACCAATATTATTCGAAAAAGCACTAAATTTAGCCGTTCAGAAAGGGTTAATTTAATGCATACAAAAAACTTCATCTGGCTTGATGGGAACATTTTGGATGGGAACAACCCAGTGTTGCTCGCAAGCAATAGGTCGTTCCTATATGGCGATGGAGTATTTGAAACAATCCTAGCATACGGCACCGAGGCCAAACATCTTCCACTCCACTTTACCCGACTTATTAAGGGGATGAAGGTTTTAGAAATAGATACTCCACCTTACTTGAACGAAACGTTTATTTCCGACACTATTACCCGCTTGCTGAATAAGAATCGATTCTTTGGAAACGCTCGCGTTAGAATAACGGTATTCCGGAATAGCGATGGCTTTTACGCACCAACCAATAATAATGCAGGAGTTCTTATTCAAACCCAAGAACTAAGCACAACCTTTTACGAACTCAACAAGCAAGGATACTTACTCGACATTTACACCGATATCAAAAAGCCAATCAACAAACTCTCGTCTATTAAAAGTTGTAATGCGTTGCTTTTTATTAAGGCTGGTTTATACCGAAAAGCAAACGAATTGGATGATTGCATAATTCTGAATAATGAGGATAGAGTTGCAGAAACAATATCGTCCAATATTTTTATTGTGAAAGGCAACACTATTTACACCCCATCGTTAGCCGAAGGTTGTATTCCTGGAATAATGCGCGAGGTTGTGTGTAAAATTGCCCCAACATTGGGATACGGAATCAACAATCAGGTTGCTTTTAGCATCAAAGCGCTGATGGATAGCGATGAGGTTTTCCTAACCAACTCGATTAACGGAATACGTTGGGTACTAGGAATAAAACAGAACCGTTACTTCTGCAATGCAAGTAAAAAAATTATTGATGCTTTAAACAAGTA
>CAZTVB010000400.1:0-3203 GCA_964616315.1 uncultured Rikenellaceae bacterium | reverse complement strand
AGGGTGTTGTTATTGTTGTTAACAAGTGGGATTTGGTTGAAAAGGATAACAAAACCACAGTTGAGTACACCAACCTGATTAAGGAGAGAATTGCTCCTTTCCAGGATGTTCCAATTGTTTTTGCATCGGCATTAACCAAGCAACGAATCCACAAGGTTCTTGAAACAGTTACAGAGGTTTACCAAAACCGCAAGAAAAAAATTGCCACATCCAAGCTGAACGATTTCTTGCAAACAGCGCTCGAAATTCAACAGCCACCTGCTTACAAAGGCAAGTATATTAAGATTAAATATGTAACCCAACTGCCAACACAAACACCCTCGTTTGCATTCTTCTGCAACTTACCCCAGTATATCCGCGAACCATACAAACGTTATATGGAAAACAAGTTGCGCGAAACATTCAATTTCTCTGGAGTTCCATTACAGATATACTTTAGAGCAAAATCGAAATAACCAATTAAGCAATGTAAAATGATTTAATGCAGCGTATCCTGAATTATCGGGATACGCTGTAATACTATAAATCAACCCGCTAAAGCCAAAATGCTTAATTGAGGTTTTGAATAAACATTCAGAATTAATACTCGAACTTTTTCCACTTAGGAGTGTAAACCTTTGCCAATAATGACAACTTGTAGATATCGAGCAGAATTATTGGAGGATTGCTATTGCATAGCCTATTCTTAATTACAGGCGTTAGCACTTTGAAAACCCAGCGTAATGGGTAAAGCATTCCAATATGGCGGAGAAATCTGAAAACACTTAGCAGTTTAATTGATTTTTCAATTTCCCTCCTCATGCAAGGCATAATGTGCAATATTCTGGCTAAGTTCAATACACCCTGCTCTGTTTTAACCAGAAATTCATAATTTGGATCTAACCCTAAGTGCACTGTTGGATTATCGATGTGAAGTATTTCTACCTGATGCTTCTTTAAATCAAGACCCAACAAAGTATCCTCGTGCCCATAGCCCGATAGTTCCTCGTTAAATCTAATTTTATGAAAAGTATCGTACTCAATTAAAAAGTTTCCGCTAATAAAGGAACTGTATGGATTAACCTGACGGAAGAAAGCAGTTTTACATTCTCGAGCAACACCATACTTCCAGCGCAGTAAAAGTTCGTTCCGGAAAGGTTTTGGGCCATACTTTCGTCCACCACAAATAACCTTAGCTTTACTCAAATTATCGATATAACGCTTAAGGTAATCAGGATCATCCACAATAACATCGCAATCCAAAAACAACAACCATTGCCCGGTGGCAATATCGGCCAATCGGTTACGAATTTTTGAACGACCAATATTAAAGTCGAAATCCAAATAATTAACATTGCTCCTCGAAGCCAATAGAGAATTCCTTTGGCGGAAAAATGCTTGAGAATGATCATCAAAAAGCAATACCTCAACCGGATAGTTAATATGATTTGCCTGTTTCAGCAACTCATCAACAAGTTCTGTTACATCGAAATTGTATATTGGTATGCAAATTGAAATCATACAGATTTTGTAAAATAACTGATAGAGTATAGACTACACGAAACATAAAAAGTTAAAAAGCAAATATCAAAATTTATTGATAGTATTCAAATGCAAAAAACAAAAAAAGATGATTATTCCTCTAAACTATTATTCATTTCATCGGGAATACTCTTTTTGGCCTTCGCACCAAGCTCCTTAAGTTGCTGGGCTTGTGTTATTAAACTTCCTCGGCCATCCTTTAGTTGTCCGAAAGCCGATTCGTAAGATTTTTGGGCACGTCCAATATTCTCACCAATCGATTTGAAATTTTCAATGAAACTTACAAACTTATCGTAAAGGCGGCCTCCTCTTTCGGCGATATCTATTGCATTCCTATTCTGATACTCACGCTGCCACAAATCGAAAATTAACTTTAGTGCAGCAATTAAGTTTGTAGGACTTATAAGCAGAACTCTTTTATCATACGCATAGTTCCATATAGAATGATCTGCCTCCATCGCAATCATAAACGCTGGCTCAATGGGAATAAACATCATTACAAAATCAACGGAACCAACCAAATCGGAGTAATTCTTCCCCGAAAGTCCATCGATATGACTTCGAAGCGATCGCAGCAGGTCGTCAACAGCCTTTTTCTGCTCATCTTTGCTGGACGAAGAGCAGTAACGTTCATAAGCAATTAGCGACACCTTTGAGTCGATTACAACTTTTCGCTTATCGGGGTACGAAATAATTACATCGGGCTGGAAACGTTTTCCTTCTGTATCCTTAAATGATTCCTGAGTTGTATACTCGCGTCCTTTCACCAAGCCCGATCGTTCCAGAATCGATTCCAATATCATTTCGCCCCAATTTCCCTGCGTTTTAACCTGTCCCTTTAAGGCTTCAGTAAGATTTTTTGCCTCTTGGCTAATTGCATGGTTCAACTCACTCAACTCCTTTACCTTCTCCCCTAGCGAAAATCGCTCACGGCTTTCCTTTTCATACACATCCTGGACTTGCTTCTGAAATTGCTTGATATTATCATCGAGGGGCTTAAGCAACCTGTCGATGTTTTCCTGGTTAATTTTGGTAAATCGTTGCGACTTATCTTCCAAAATCTGATCGGCAAGCAACTTAAATTCCTTGGAAAACTGATTGCCAATTTCATCCAAATCCTTACGCTGTTTTTCTAGCGACTCATTTAAGTACTTATTCTCCTTTTCCAGCTCTATTGCGCGAATTCGAGTTAAGTTCAAAGTTTCGGTCACCTTTAAAAGTTCTCCCTTCAGCGCATCGCACTCCACCTTAAATTGCTCAGTCTGATCGTTTGCTCCTTGATACTTAGTTTGAAACACTGAAAGTTGAGAGGCAATACCGAAACGCTCGTCATCCTTACTCTTAATATCCAACTGCAGTTGCTTTATCAGCTCTTCGCTTCGCCTAAGGCGATCATTCGCAATGTTTAGTTCAGAGCTTAATGCTACCATTGCTGTATTCAAATCTTCAACCTGAGATTTACTCTTTAAAATATCACCAAATTTTGCACGAAAGAATACCCAAGCCAATAAAACTCCAACTACGATTCCTGAAAGTATGTATACTAGATCCATATCCTACATTTATTTCACTGTAAAATTATTACTATTACTTATATTTCCGCTTATTTAACACTCATTTTTCTTGCGTAAAAGAACTTATTATCTAAAAATTATCCACATCAAAATTACTTTCATAAACAT
>CAZTVB010000399.1:0-3203 GCA_964616315.1 uncultured Rikenellaceae bacterium | reverse complement strand
ACATCGTACTTTGCAGCACCAGCAAGAATCTCTAGTTTTTTCAACACATCACTCATACTGCAACTTTTAAAAATTTCTAATACAAATTCAGAATTAACCACAAAGGCGCTCAAAGGAAAACCAAATTTGTCCCGATAAACCGGGAAAGGAGCACAAAGAAAAAGGCCTGACTTCAAGGTACTAATAGAGCTCTTTTATTATAGCATTCACTTTGTGTCCCTTTGTGAAAACCTTTGTTGCCTTTGTGGTAAAATATTCTACCATTAATTGCATTTTATCTCAAATTTGGTATTGAACCATTTAATTACTAAATTTGATATCAAAATTACTAATATTTTTAGCATATAATATATTTTTAGTAAATTAATTTATGAGCAAACAATTAAGACTTAATATCAAATACTTACGCAAAGTTAGAAACCTAACACAGGATCAACTAGCCGATAAAATTGGCGTAAACCGCGCAATGATTGGCTCCTACGAGGAAGGACGCGCAGTTCCTAAACTTCCTGCGTTGCAAATCCTATCGCACTACTTCAGCGTTAGCATCGATAGCCTTGTAAATATTGATTTAAGCACCGAGAGCAACTCTACAGGCGATGCTCAAAATATAGACTCCACAGGCAAGAACCTTAGAATACTTACAACTTTGGTTGATAGGGACGACAAGGAGCTAATCACGCTTGTTCCGGTTAAGGCATCGGCAGGATACGCCAAGGGCTACTCCGACCCCGATTACGTAGAAACGCTACCCAAATTCAGTCTTCCGTTTACAGAACTAAGCAGGGAACGTACATACAGGGCGTTTCAAATAAGCGGTAATAGTATGGAGCCAATCCCATCAGGCGCTTACATAATTTGCGAGTATTTGCAAGACTGGAGCGATGTAAAAAGCGGAAAAACCTACATTGTAGTAACCAAGGACGATGGCGTTGTTTACAAGCGCCTTTACAATAACGATAACGACACATTATTGCTTAAATCAGACAATCCAGAGTACAACCCGTACACAATTCCGTTAAACTCAGTATCGGAGATATGGAAAGCGCTAGGCTACATTAGTTTTGCACTGCCCGAACCCGATGAGATACACCTTGGCAAATTAGCCGCTATGGTTTACAAAATGCAAACCGAACTGGACGAGTTGAAAAAGAAATAACCGTTGAAAATTATCTTTTAAACAATAAGTGAGTGTTAAACCTTGCTACTTGCTTAAATAATCGAGGATGATTTGCACCTCGGCTTTAACACCATTTACCAAGGCCGATTCGTCGATATTAAAACCGGGATTATGGTTTGCCACACCTGGGCCAACGCCCAAAATCAGAAAGCACTCTGGGGCAATATCGCTATAGTAGGCAAAATCTTCGCTAGCACTCATGCGAGGAGCGTCAAACACGCAATCGTTGCCCAAAACTTTAGCAACACTCTCCCTTGCAAACTTATTAAGAGCAATATCGTTCTGAATAGGTCTATAGCTGAAAACGTAATTGAGCTTGCAGGTAGCGCCATTTGCCTTGGCAATATTATCCACAACTGTTTTTATACGCTCAGCAACAAGTTGGCGGGTTTGTTCATTTATGGTTCGTACCGTACCGGTTATTTCAACCTTGTCGGGGATAACATTTGGGGCATCGCCCGCATTAAATTGCCCAACCGAAATAACGGCCATTTCGCCAGGAGTAACATTCCTCGAAACAATGGTTTGCAACGTAGTCACAATCTCCGACCCAGTAACAATAGGGTCTATACCCAGATGTGGCATAGAACCATGTGTACCTTTTCCCTGCACGGTGATATAGAAAAAGTCGGCAATTGTGGATGCAGCGCCATCGGGAAGAATCCCAACATACCCCGACGGGTAATTGGTAAATACATGAACTCCGAAGAAAGCCTCCACATCCTTAATCACTCCAGATTTGATTATCTCGCGAGCGCCACCAGGATTGACCTCCTCAGCGTGCTGAAAAATAAAGTATACTGTTCCGGCAAGTTCCTTTTGTAATTTCGATAGCGTAGCTGCTGCTCCTAGTAGAACCGAAGTGTGTGCATCGTGACCACAAGCGTGGCTAACGCCAGTAAAAATGGACGAAAAGGGTAAACCGGTCTCCTCCTGAACAGGCAACGCATCCATATCGGCGCGGAAGGCAACGGTTTTACCCTTTTTTGCACCACGTAAAATACCAACTACACTTGTTGATGTTGGGCGTAACACTTCAATATTGCCAAAACCTTTCAGTATGCCAGCAACATACTCGGAGGTGTTAACCTCCTTAAACGACAACTCTGGATTCTGATGGATATACCTACGCCATTCTATTACCTTATCGGCAGGAATATGCTTTTCCCACGATGGAGATGATTTTACCTGTGCCATACTTACAGCGCTAATAAAACAAGTGAAAATTACTGTGAATAAATATTTTATGTATTTCATCGATTTTCTCCTTTCAGTATACAAATGAAGTTATCCCAATCACATAAATATAGATAATTTAAAATTGAAAATACCCATAAACCCAATAAGCAAAAATTATTCTATTCACCAACTATTCATAAAACGAACAATTTGGACAGCCTTGAAGAATGGAAATATAATGCTTTTCATTAATTTTACTACCGAGAATAGAGCGTTTTTTCATATTTCAACCGAAAGCAATCAGCAAAACATTAGCCATACACAATAAATAAAGAAAAATGAAAATTGCCATTATAGGAACAGGAGGAGTTGGTGGATACTTTGGTGCCAAATTAGTTCAAGCTGGTAACGATGTTACATTTCTTGCCCGAGGCGAACATTTAAAGTCAATTCAAAAGAATGGATTAACGGTTAAGAGCATTCTCGGGGATTTTAAGGTAGAGAACATTAAGGCAAGCGATAAGATTTCCAGTATCGAAAAACCCGATTTGGTAATTATCAGCGTTAAGGCTTGGCAAGTAAAAGAGGTTGGCGCAGAGCTAAAAACGATTTTGAATAACGACACTATAATTATTCCACTGCAAAATGGAGTATTAGCAGCCGATGAGTTATCGGAGAATATAGATAAAAAACATATACTGGGCGGTTTATGCCGAATAATTAGCAAAATTGAAGCACCGGGAGTAATTAACCATTTTGGGGTTACACCCACCATTGTTTTCGGGGAACTCGATAAATCGAAAACAGAAAGGCTTGCTAGGATTCAAAACGTATTTAATGCTGC
>CAZTVB010000398.1:0-3207 GCA_964616315.1 uncultured Rikenellaceae bacterium | reverse complement strand
CTATCAGTACTTTGCATTTGCCGCAGGTGTGATTCCCGGCACATGGCAGGCTTATGCCGACGTTGAGGCGTTGAATGATGTAGGAAACCAATTCTCCTTCATAGTCAGGAATGAGTTGAAATTTCTTCAATTTGCTTCGATGAAATACAGTATCCTGTTACGTCATCCTCCACTAACCTTGAAATTCCTCCAACAGGTGGAACAATTGCTGGTAATCCATAGGCCATTCCTTCGAGCACGGTCAATCCAAATGTTTCAATCCACCTATCGCTATTCGAAAGGTTAAGCACAATATCGGCCCATTGATAGTGGGGGTGCAAATTATTTGTTGTGCTATAAACCTCAACATTTACCGGATTGCCTGCTTTTCTGGCAAACCGTTCAGCATCACGTTCCGATGCACTTAATATCAATCTAAAATGTAGATGTGGATTAAACCTTGAGAGAGTGATAAACTCTTCAACTCCTTTGTATGCTTTGAGTGATGAAACCATTATAATGTTTTTTCGCTCCGTTTTGCAACGGATAAATTCTTTTGCGGTGTAGTAGAATTCATCGTCGATACAATTATGGATGGTGTACGTTCGCTTTCCGGACACTTTTTCGACATCGGCTAAATATTCCGATACATATACAACGTCTGTAGCGGTAAACTTTAGCACCCACATTAACAAACGCTTTAGGATAATTGGGCGGGTTGTGGTTTCGTGCAAATGGTATATCACCCTGCAACTTTTAATTTTTCCTGCTAAAGCGGCCGAAAATGGGAGAATAGTATTGATATAAATTGTGTCGGTTGGCTTAACCATAAACAGCAACCTTAAAAAAACGATAGTTTGACTTAGCAACAGGCTGATAAATCGGAAAAGTGGATTGTTATAAAACTTGTAATAATTGGCATGGTAGGTTATGCCTGACATATTGCTTAAAAACCCCTCATTTTTTAGCGATGTTACAATGTGAACATCAAAACCCTCATTTCTCCAAATTTTAATCAGCAGCGAGAGCACCTTGGGGCTTCCAGTGTAATTGTTTAGCAGATGAAATGCCAGTATTCGCATAGCAGTACCGTATGCTATTCAATAAAATTGATAAACTCTTGGGCAATCCTATCCACATCGAGCTTCTCGATTGCTAGATTTCTTGCCTGCAAACCTAAATCGACTCTTAGTTTACTATTATCGAACAGTTTATTCAATTGTTCCTCTAAATCTTCTGTACTGTTGGCAAAAAGACAATTTTTGTTGCTATACAGAATATAGTCAGGCACACCCTCAATTGGCCTGACAACCATCGGTAATCCACATGCTAATGCTTGTTGGAGAGCATTTGACAATCCTTCCTTTTTCGAAAAGTGAATATAGATATCCGATGCCTTTAGGTATTCTTCAGGATTTTGTACAAGCCCTATCAACAGAACCTTATCATTTAAACCCTCAAGAAGATGTTTTACTTCGGATATTTCCTTCGCATTGTTCTTTTGCCCCCATAAGCCTTTTTTCGGTTCTTTTGCTCCAAGCACAATGTAAACAAAGGGTTTATCGATGTTTTCTAAGGCTTTTGCAATATCGTCGTAGCCTTTTCGATAGCACAAATCACCAATAGAGCAAATAATGGTGGTATTAGTGGGAAGGTTGAGTTTTCTGCAAAGAGTATCCTTCTCGGGTTGAGCAACTGCCGAAAATTGCAAAACACTTACCCCTTGCGGGTTTTCAAAGACTTTATTCGGAAAAAATCCACCATTTTTCCAT
This sequence comes from uncultured Rikenellaceae bacterium, assembly GCA_964616315.1. Taxonomy (GTDB): domain Bacteria; phylum Bacteroidota; class Bacteroidia; order Bacteroidales; family Tenuifilaceae; genus SB25. Next base: position 1,456 of record CAZTVB010000398.1, on the reverse strand, counting down.
CGTTTTGCAAAGGCAGGTGTTGTAGCAAAGTAAAAATCGACAATGCCGAAAAGTTTTTTGTTTAGCCAACCTTCTATCCCTTTGTTAAGTGTGAGTGTAGATATATCGTCGAAATCCATTAGGGTAGACCTGAATACAACTTTTTTTCCGAAAAGTTTACCAACAAATAAGGAGTACTTGTAGGCAAGCATTCGTCCATATACAATTACGGTATCTGAAAAAAGAATCCTGTAGGTAGCTATTGGGAAAAATGCAAAACGCGAGAATAACTTGCCCAATATCAACTTGTTGAAATAGGGTGAGCGATAAATGTGAATTGAACCCTGCGATGAATTAAAAGGCAATTTTGCGTATGGGTTTAAACTTACCACCGAAACCTTGCAGCCAGCTTTTACCAATGCCTCGGCAAAAGCCAATGCGCTATCGCCATCGCCCGATATAATTGGACGAATAAACGAAACGCATATCGTAATTCGGTTTCTTTTTTGTACTTTCACTCTGTAAAATTATCACTTTTTATATGGTTTCCATAGTAATGACCGTATTTAATGGCGAAAAGCACCTATGCAAATCCATAGAGAGTGTACTGAATCAAACATACCGCAACTTTGAGTTTATTATAGTTAACGACGGTTCAACTGATTCAACCCAAACAATACTTCAAGATTATGCCAGTCAGGATAATCGAATAGTTGTAATAAATAATGAGCATAAGGGAATACCATATTCAGCCAATCTTGGAGTAAGTCAAGCCAATGGCGATTTTGTAGCACGTATTGACCACGATGATATTTGGATGCCCCAAAAACTGGAGCATCAAGTTAAGTTTCTGGAATGCAATCCAGAAATTGCTTTGCTTGGTTCATCTGTTATTCCTGTCGATATTAATGGTGATGTTGATAATCGATTTTCTAGACTTTTTAATAATGGAGAGGAGTTCGATAGCAAAAGATTTAGAACAACTATTCTGCGAAACTGTCTAATTTGTCACTCCACATCCATATACCGTAAAGATGCTTTTAATGCTCTAGTGAGATATAATACTTCATTCAATACCAGTCTCGATTACGAGTTGTGGACTAGGTTTGCCTCAAAGTATAAATGTTTTATCGATAAGGAGCCTTTGGCTTATTATAGAATCTGGCAGGGGAATATATCTGAAACTAAAAAGAAAACGCAACTTATAAACTCATTGAGAGTTAGGCTTCGTGGATTAGCTATTCTTGGATTTTGGCCAGCAAACATTTACTACTTATTGCGTTTTCTGGTAGTTGTTGTTTTGAAATCTTTCTTTTACTGGCTTTTAATTAAACCGATAAAGCGAATTTTTCTCAGCAAAACAATGGCTCTCCAATAAAATAGTTCTATCCAATGCATTAGTAATAGCAGAATGTATTTTGAGTAATTAATCTTTGATTTGCAGGAAACTTCGTATCGATACTTTATCATATTATTG
>CAZTVB010000397.1:0-3216 GCA_964616315.1 uncultured Rikenellaceae bacterium | reverse complement strand
ACATATATATACAGTCGTTTTTCTGGATTTGTATTTCGCGAAGTGTAAACGAATCCTTTTCGTTGATATGAACCCCAACGGGCATCTTATCACCCTTATACTCTATTAGCTCTTTGTTCCTAACGAGGTAAAGCGGATTGTAGGCTCCGGCAAAGAATAAAGTGTTGGAATCGTTATCAATTACACTTAACGAAATGTCCATTCCATCCTTAGCCTCATGCTCCTTACCCACTTGCGATAGGGCTCTTTTTATATTGCTCCTTAGTTCGTTTAGTAGTATGTGAGGGCGAACATCTTCGGTATTTTTAACTATCTCGGTAAGCAGAGTTATTCCCAATAAACTCATAAAAGCACCCGGCACTCCGTGTCCTGTACAATCGGCAGCTGCTACAATTACTTTGTTGCCTTTTTTCGACATCCAGAAGAAATCGCCACTAACAATATCGCGGGGTTTTAGTAGGATGAAGTAATTCTTCAGAACAGAATCAGTTACCTCTTTGCTTGGCATTACTGCGGTTTGTATTCGGCGAGCGTACGAAATACTCTTAATTATATCCTGGTTTTGCGATACAATTTGGTCGCGCTGAGAGGCAATTTCATCGCGCTGTTTCTCAATATCATTTTTCTGCTCCTCAATGGTTTTTGTTCTTTCCTTTACCTTTTGTTCCAGAATTTGTTTTTCTTTGATAAGATTTCGCTCTCGAACCCTGATGAAAACAGCAACAAATGCAATAAATAGCGCTATAGCAAGTATATAAAACCAAATTGTTTGGTAAAACGGAGGCTTGATGCTAAAAGGGTACTCTTTTATATCACTTAAATTACCCATTGCATCTCTTGCGCGGATTTGAAGAATATGGTTTCCGGGAGGGAAAAATGGGAAATCTTTTTCGGGAACATTGCCCCAATCGGTCCATTCGGACATAACCCCTTCGAGTTTATACTGGTACTCTATACCTTTTTCTTTAAGGTAGAATGGGGCTCCAAGTTTAATTTTAAACGCATTGTTGTCCGATTCTAACTTCACATAGTTAGTATTAAGACTATTCCCTGATTTGTCAAGAACTTGCTTAACGTAAAGGTTAACTGCTTTTAGGGTATCGTTTTGCTTGGTTGCATTAATTCTGTATAGTTGATTAAAGCCATTTACCACCCACACCTCATTGCTATCGGCATAGCTTACATAGTTCACTCTGTCTAGTAGGCCAATATATTTTGCAATTCTTTTATTCTGTTCGGTTTTTGGGAAGTCGAGCCAAATTTGTCCTGACCTTAACCAGGTTTGCTGAGAGTTAGAGTAAAATGCCTTGTAATTTGCTTGTTGGCTATATTCAGGATGAATCCCAATGCTGTCGGAAAGTTGATAGAACTTATATATGTTAGTAGGGGTTATAACCAAATAGTCTGTATTTACCTTACGAATGATAGGCGATACAACTGTATGCTCTCCTTCCGAAATGGATATCAACTTAGGACTACTTGAGTTAATGTTTGTTGCCTTGTATAGTTTATAGTCTGTTGTAAAAACTATTTCCGACTCTGATATCTCCGATATCGAAGTAATTTTCTCGTTATTAATATTTAAAAGAGCTTTTGATAATAAACTACTACCTTCGGACTTAACTTGGTAAAGAGTTCCCCACGAGCCAATGTATAAGGTGTTTTTATCAAAGATGCTGGGATTTACGCTAAAAATATACTCGTTAGGTATAATTGGCTTTGGCTCGGTTAAAGTTATACTGTACAAACCAGTGCTAGAGGCAACTAAAAGATTATTACTCCATGCTTGAACGGAATTTATTTTGCCACTTATTCCCTCTATCTTCTGATAAATAAAATTTGTGGAGATTAATTTTCTCTCTTTTTTCTTAACCACAGTTTTTGAATATTCAACTTGGTCAACCTCTACTGTTTGGGTATTATTTTGCTCAGTAGTAGCTTGCTCTGTTCGCTCCCCACCGAAAATTCTGGAGAATAGGCCTTTTTTTCTCTCTGTAACGGGCTGTTCTGCACTCTGGGTATGAACCGTTTGCTTAACTTTTTTTACAACGGGTTTCTTTGTGGTGTACTCAACGGTTTTTGTGGAGTAGTTCTGTGATTCGTTCAGTTTGTACAGTCCGTCGCTGGTGCCAACGTATAAGATACCATTAAATTTAGCTGTGGATAGAATATTCCCTCGCAATCCTGATATATGGTGGTACGACGAAATTGGTACGGTTAAATCAACCCTCGATATACCCATTCCATGTATTAACCATAGACCTCCACTTCCGTCTTTACCCATTGCAGTAACTTCGTCGTCGGGTAGTCCACTGGAGTAGTTAATAATTTGGTTTGTTTCCCCTGTATTGATATTTACAATTACACATCCGCCAATTAAAGTTGAAAGGGCAATGGTTTTGTGGTCTAGGGCTATTCCGCCAGTTAAGTAGCTTTCGTCAATGTAATTTTGGTCTTTGATGAAAATTGGTGAAAATTTATTCCCGTCGAACTTGAATATTTTATTTGAATTTGTTCCAATAATTTGTACATCATTGTGTTTAAAGGAAAATGAAATCTCACTATCACCTATACCTGAAGTGTTAATTTGAGTAGCATCCTGTTTGTGAATTCTAAAAATTGAGGATTTATTCTTAACAATGAAAAATTGTTCGCCAACATTAAACATGTCGGTTACAATCTGCGTGCTATCCGTCTCGGTGTAGTAATTTTCAACTTTAAAGGGTTCTACTCTTCTAATCTTATAAATTCCCTCAACTCCAGCGGCATATAGGTTATTATTAAAGTGATGAAAAAGGTAGAAAAGCTCCTTGCCGTTTTGCTCAATAGGAACGTAAACATTTATGCCTTTTAAATTCTTCTTAAAATAGCCCAGTTCCTTGTCGCCTCCAACGAATAGTTTATCTAGAAAGGTTATTGCCATTGGTTGTCCACCAATTGGCATACGTTCCCAGTTGTAACCATCGAAGCTGAATGCTCCGTTTTGGTTTAGAATGTACATCATACCATTTTCGCCCTGAATAACCTGATAGTTCTGGGCACTCATACTTACAGGAAGGGTGTAGTTGGTGATAAAGGGAATTCCTTTTTGCGCAAACCCCGATTTTAAAACCACTGAAAGTACTAATATAATCAGGGTTTTTCCGAAAGATAGCTTGTAATTTTTCATATCATCCAAATAAAGGAAAAGGCTATTAAATTACTAATTTTGAATAC
>CAZTVB010000396.1:0-3220 GCA_964616315.1 uncultured Rikenellaceae bacterium | reverse complement strand
GATAATAAGATGTTCGATTTTCAATTATTGTGCATCTGATTTCTAATATCTGTATTAATGAGTAAAAGCAAAAAAACTAAGGATATTGGTTTTCCAAAGAAGCGGATTACCAAAAAGGAGCTAAAGCAGGCTATTATTGATGTTTTTGCCGATAAGCCTGGCCAAAGTTTTAACTATAAGCAGTTGGCCACAATTCTTGCAATTAAGGATGACCCAACGCGTAGAATGATTACCGATATTCTTTACGAGTTGGTTCAGGAGGAGCGAATTGTAGAGCTGTACCGTGGCAAATTCAAGATGGAGATGCAGAATTTGCTTGCCGTTGGCATCCTTGAGATGAATAACGATGGCACTGCCGATGTAATCACCGAGGATAACCGTGAGATTTTCATTCCTGAGTTTCGTTTGAATCGTGCTCTTCACGGCGATAAGGTCGAGATTTCTATTTATCGTCATCGCCGCAGGGGGTTGTTTGAGGGAGAGGTTATAAGGGTGGTTGAGCGCGCTAAGCGCAACTTTGTGGGGACAATCACTTTAGGAAGAGATTTTGCCTTTGTGGTGCCTGATAATAAGTTGATGCCTTACGACATATTCATTCCAAAGATTGAACTTAGTGAAGTTAAGAATGGCCAAAAGGTTATTGTTCAGATAACGGAGTGGCCTGCCAGGGAAAAAAATCCTATTGGGAAAATTGTAGATATTCTGGGAGACCCAGGAGTTCACGAGGTGGAAATGCACGCAATTCTTGCGGAGTTCGACTTACCGTATAAATTCCCTGAGGAGTTGGATAGGGTTGCCGAAAAAATCAGCGAAAAAATCACCGATAAGGATTACAACGAAAGGCGCGATTTCCGGAATATTCCAACCTTCACAATTGACCCATTCGATGCTAAGGACTTTGACGATGCCCTATCGGTTCAAATTCTTAAGAATGGAAATATTGAGGTTGGCGTTCACATTGCCGATGTAACACACTATGTAACACCCGATACTCCTATAGATGATGAGGCCATTGAGCGCGCAACATCGGTTTATATAGTCGATAGGTGCGTTCCGATGCTTCCAGAGCGGTTGTCGAACTTTATTTGTTCGCTCCGACCCGATGAGGAAAAGCTGTGCTTTTCGGCTGTTTTTGAAATGAACGAGAATGCCGAGTTGCTTTCGCAGTGGTTTGGTCGAACTGTAATTTTATCGAAAAGACGATTTACCTACGAGGAAGCACAGGAGGTAATAGAAACAGGCAAGGGTGATATGCAGGACCAAATCCTATTGCTCCATAAACTTGCTCAGATTTTGCGAAAAAATAGGTTTAAGCAAGGAGCCATCGCTTTTGAACGCATTGAGGTGAAGTTCGAATTGGACGATAAGGGTAAGCCGCTTGGCGTTTACTTTAAGGAGAATAAGGAGTCGAACCAATTAATTGAGGAGTTTATGCTTTTGGCAAATAAACGAGTTGCCGAGTACATTGGTAAAGAGCGTTCTGCTAAGCGCGAGCTGCCATTTGTGTACCGTATTCACGATAAGCCAAACCTTGAGAAGTTCGATGCGTTTCGTTCGTTTATCACCCGCTTTGGTTACAACATAACTGGCAATACCGATAAGCAAATCAGCAAAGCAATCAACAAGTTGATGGCTGAGGTAAAAGGTAAGCGTGAGCAGAACCTTATTGAAACACTTGCGCTACGCTCAATGGCAAAGGCGCGCTACTCGTCCGATAATATTGGGCATTACGGTTTGTCGTTTCCCCATTACACGCACTTCACCTCGCCAATTCGACGTTTTCCCGATATGATGGTTCATAGGCTATTGGCACATTACCTTAACAGCGATAAACCTAAGAACAAGGAGCAGATTGAGACACTTTGTAAGCACTCCACCGACATGGAAATTCGGGCAACTGAAGCCGAAAGAGCATCTATTAAGTATAAACAGGTAGAGTTTTTGCAGGATAAGGTGGGTCAAAAGTTCAAAGGAGCAATTTCTGGAGTTACCAGTTTTGGACTATTCGTTGAGCTTGAGGGTACACAGTGCGAAGGCTTGGTTGCCATGCGCGATTTAAACGACGATTACTACCAGTTCGACGAGGAATCCTACGCACTGGTTGGCGAACGCACTGGTCGCCGATTCCAACTTGGCGATGAGGTTGAGGTTGAGGTTTGGCGCACCAATCTGGTTAAAAAGCAAATCGACTTTAGGCTTGTGGGAATGGAGTATGCCGAAATACCACAACGCAATAGTCGCATCTCCAAGCCTAAGCATAGCAGTACGCGTAAGCCCGAGAAAACTCGAGTTCGTGGGGTGGTAAAGTTTGGCGCGGGTTCTAAATCAAAAGGAAAATCTAAACCAAAAGATAAAGGACGGGGCGGTAAGAAAAGACGATAAGTATTGTTGCTCGTTGATGGTTGTTCGTTCTTCGACTCGTATAGGTATTTTTTTACGTTTAACTTTTAACTTAACATATGAGAAAACTACTATTGTTTGTTACAGGTGCAATGCTGCTAGCATCGTGCACTGGTGGTAAAAAAGAACTTACTACAGGTCCTTGGCTTGGTGTTGTTCAATTGGATTCACTGGGCAATTTTACGGTTCCTTTTAACTTTGAGGTTAAGAAAGAAGCCGAAAAGGTTACACTAGTTATTCGTAATGCCGATGAGTTTATTCAAGTTGATGAGGTTGATGTGAAAGGCGATACAATTCACGCAAAACTTCCTGTTTTTACCAGTGAGATTGTTGCCGTAATTGGCGATACATTAAAGGGATTTTACTATCCAAAGGGGTTACAGTTTGGTGTAAAGTATAATTTCTACGCTGTAAAGGGACAAACCGACCGTTTCCCATGGTTTACCGAAACGCCAGCCTTTGATGTAACTGGTCGTTGGTGGTTCGTTGAGAATCCGGGAACACCCGATTCAACCTTAATGATTGCCGAACTAAAACAAAACGGAAGCATTGTAACTGGAACTATTTTAAGTACATCGGGCGACTACCGTTACCTCGAGGGTAAGGTGTCGGGTAATAAGTTTTACTTCTCTAAGAACGATGGTGCTCAAACAATCATCATTAAGGGCGACATTGCTGATGCAAACACAATGGTTAACGGATTGATATCTGGAAGTCCTAAGTGGGTTGCTCCTTGGAAAGCAGTTCGCGATGACAATGCGAAACTACCAGAATCCGACAAGTTGGTTTGGGTTAAGAAAGGTTTTTCCACATTTGAGTT
>CAZTVB010000395.1:0-3221 GCA_964616315.1 uncultured Rikenellaceae bacterium | reverse complement strand
CCAAATAATTATCGATAAAAAGTTAGGCGATATAATAAAGGCAAATGGCCGAGGAAACCTAAAGTTAGAGATTAATCCATCGCACGAGATTTTTAAACTTTTTGGCAATTACCTAATTGAAAAAGGGGACTACCTTTTCACACTACAAGGCGTTATTAATAAAAAGTTTAGAATTGAGGAAGGAAGTAATATTACCTGGAATGGAGACCCTTTGGATGCTCTAATGGATATAAAAGCCGTTTACAGGGTAAGGACATCACTGGAACCTCTTCTTCGGAATAACAATACATCGAGGGTACCTGTTGATTGCCAAATATTCTTAACCCAAAAACTAATGTCTCCGAACATTAAATTCAACATTGATGTACCAAATGCCGATAACGAAACAAAAAGCCTTGTAAGCAGCATACTTAATACCGAAGAAAAAATTAACCGACAGTTTATTGGTCTTATTGGAATTGGTAGTTTTATTATGGATTCCGATAATGAGAAAAATAACTCAAACCTATCTACTGCAGGATGGAATACGGTTAGCGAACTTGCCTCGAACCAACTAAGTAATTGGGTTTCGCAATGGAGCAACAACTTCGACTTTGGATTTAACTACCGTCCAGGAATGGAAGAGCAAATGACATCTGACCAATGGGAACTTGCACTATCAACACAAATACTAGACGACAGAGTATCCATTAACGGGAATGTAGATTTGGGCGCAAAAAACACCAACAACCCCATTGCTGGTGACTTCAACCTTGATGTTAAGTTAAATAAATCAGGAAAATTAAGATTTAAAGCTTTTGCTAGGTCAAATGACGAGATACTACTAACCAACCAAGAAAATAACTATACCACAGGAGCAGGTATCCTTTACCGCGAAGAATTCAATAATCTTAGTGATTTATGGAGCAGAATTAAAAATACATTTAAGCCAGAGGAAGTTAATGTTCCTTCGGTTATAATTGATAATGGAATAAATGCTGAGAAAAAGGATTCCACTATACAGAAAGACAGCACCAATAAAACTGATAATTTTATTCAAATTAAATAGTAAAGAACAATAGTGTATAGTATTAAAACGTTTTTTTAGTAATTTTCGCAAAAATTTAATGCATATGAACATACTTTCGACTATTCTTTTGGCAGCTCAAGCAGGAAATGAAAAAGCCACCGAGGTTTCGTTAAGCTTTATTGATTTAGCCATTAAAGGTGGCTGGATAATGATTCCTCTTTTCCTCCTTTCCATCGTAGCAATATATATTTTCGCAGAGAGATACTTTGCAATTAGAAAAGCTTCCGATACCGATGCTAATTTCATGAATCGCATAAGGGAGTACATCCACGAGGATAAAATTGACTCTGCCCTGGCTCTCTGCCAATCCAAAAGCACACCTGTTGCAAGGATGATTGAGAAGGGAGTACAAAGAATTGGCCGTCCGCTTTCCGATGTTAACACTGCTATTGAGAACGTTGGCAACCTGGAGATATCTAAACTTGAGGCAAGCCTTCCATTCCTTGCCACTATTTCAGGAGGTGCTCCAATGATTGGTTTCCTTGGTACAGTTATAGGTATGATTCAGGCATTCTACGATATGTCGATGGCAGGCAATAACATTGATGTAAGTTTACTATCGAACGGTATTTACACCGCCATGGTAACCACTGTTGCCGGTTTAATTGTAGGTATTTTTGCATACTTTGGATATAACTTTTTAGTAGCACGTGTAGAGAAAGTTGTTTTTGACCTAGAAGCAAAAACATCTGAATTCATGGACTTACTCAACGAACCTGTTGCTTAAACATTACCGCTATGGCACTAAAACGAAGAGCAAAGGTAGATTCAAATTTCAGTATGGCATCAATGAGTGACCTTGTATTCCTCCTGTTGATATTCTTTATGATATCATCAACATTGGTGCATCCAAATGCGTTAAAACTACTACTACCTCAGAGTAACAGCCAGACATCGGCAAAGCCAATAACGTCTGTATCGATTACTGCAGAAAGAACATTCTACCTTGAAACTGTTCCTGTAACACTAAATCAACTGGAGTATCTTTTACAACAAAAAATGAAGGGTGAAGAAGACCCTACGATTGCCCTGCACGTTGACAGGAGTGTTCCGATGGAAGAAGTTGTTAAGGTAATGAATATAGCTAAGGATAATAAGTACAAGTTAATTCTTGCAACTCAACCCTTAAAAAGCAATTAGTTTAAATTATGAGCAGTAGAGGTAAAGGCATATTAAGTACAGCACTGGTGCATATCCTTGCAGTTCTACTGCTTATGATTTTTGGGTTCACCACACCTCTCCCACTTCCGGCAGAACAAGGAATTCTAATTAATTTTGGGAATTCTGATGACGGTATGGGAGCAATGGAACCAAAATTAGAGCAAGAAGTATCTACTCCTCAATCATCTATCGCTTCAAAACCACAGGAGGAATCGCCACTAACACAGGACACAGAGGAAGCACCCTCGTTACCAGTAAAGAAGAAGGACGAAACAAAAAAAGTGGAGTCCACAAAAAAGACCACAACAAAGCAAACTGAAACAACCACCAATAAAAATACCAGCGAAACCCAAACCGAAAAGCCCCGCGAAGCCAACAAAAAGGCATTATTCCCGGGCCAAAAAACCGATGGAAGCTCAACTGGCGAGGGAGAAACAGGAAAGGCCGGGAACCAAGGAAGCGAAGAGGGCTCAGTGGATTCCCAGAATAGAATTGGCTCAACTGGTGGCGGTGGAGATGCAGAATTTGGAATTGCAAAATTGAGCGGAAGAAAAGTATTAGACCTACCTCGACCTGAATATCCAAGCCAAAAGAGTGGCACTGTTGTAGTTGAAGTTACTGTTGACAGACAAGGAAATGTAATAAAAGCAACTGCAATTACAAGAGGCTCAACAATTATAGATACAGACTTCTTTAAAGCAGCAGAAAAAGCTGCTATGAAAGCAAAATTTGACATAAAGGAGAACTCCCAAGCCAACCAGATTGGTACTATAACTTACAAGTTTAGGTTGCAGTAATCTAATTCACGGTAAAACTCATCATCACAACAGTGTTTATAAATAACTTAGCCGCGTAGGCTTCTATCTAAAACATATAAATCAGATAAATACTTGCCAAAGATTAAATTCAAAAGATTGCGACAAAGCCAAGCTATAGCCTTCCAATAAATTGACAATAATGGAGCAAGGATACATCTTAAGTATTTTTTTGA
>CAZTVB010000394.1:0-3226 GCA_964616315.1 uncultured Rikenellaceae bacterium | reverse complement strand
GATTTAAATGCGGTAAACCTATTAATACCCAAAATATTCTACTTTTGCTGTTTGGCAAAAATAAAATGAACTTAAAATAAGTACCTCAGATGAATACGTTTAAGCGAGTTAATAACATTGCAGGGTGGATAGTTTTTTCCGTTTCAGCCCTTGTTTACTTAATGACCATTGAGTCAACCGCCAGTTTTTGGGATTGTGGAGAATTTATTGCAACGGCATTTAAACTTGAGGTTGGACATCCTCCAGGAGCACCATTATTTATGTTGATAGCAAGATTTTTTGCGCTATTTGCTAGTGAACCATCGCAGGTTGCATTAATGGTAAACGCAATGTCGGGCTTGCTTAGCGCATTTACAATTCTTTTCCTTTTCTGGACAATTACTCACTTGGCCCGCAAGTTAATTGTTAAGGGTGATGAAAGCATATCTATGTCAAAAATGGTTGCCATTATTGCAAGCGGAACTGTTGGCGCATTGGCCTATACTTTCTCCGATACGTTCTGGTTTTCAGCAGTGGAGGGCGAGGTTTATGCAATGTCATCGTTCTTTAACGCCATTGTAGTATGGGCAATTCTTAAGTGGGAAGATGTTGCCGATGAGCCTTTCGCTAATCGTTGGCTGATTTTTATCGCCTACATGATGGGTCTTTCCATTGGCGTTCACCTTCTCAATCTGCTTACCATACCTGCAATTGCATTTGTTTACTATTTCCGTAAGTATAAAACCACCCGAAATGGCATTATTGCAACTCTAGCAATATCATCAGTGATTCTTTTAACCATTTTATATGTTATTATTCCTGGCCTTTTCAAACTTGGCTCTTTGTTTGAACTTATGTTTGTGAATGGTTTTGGATTGCCCTACTTTACAGGATTTATCTTCTACATAATTCTGATTTTTGGAGCATTAACGCTTGGAATACTCTACACCCACAAGCATAATCGTTCAATTTTTAATACATCTCTACTTGTTGTTACGGTTATTCTTATTGGATACTCATCGTATGCAATGATTTTAATTAGGGCAAGAGCAAATACCCCTATTAATGAGAATAACCCATCACATGTATTCTCTCTAATCAGTTACCTAAACCGTGAGCAGTATGGCGACCGCCCATTAATTTATGGACAGTACTATAATGCTCCAGTATCAGACTCAAAAGAAAAAAATACAAGAACACAAAAAAATGGGCGGTACGAGGAGACTTGGTTAAAAACCAATTACGAGTTCGACAGCAGATTTAAGACGTTATTTCCAAGAATGTACAGTCCAGCAGAAGACCATGTAGAGCAATACAAGGACTGGGGAATGGTTGAAGGAACTCCAATCAAAGTTCAAAACAGAAATGGTGAAACCGAGACACGCTATAAGCCAACATTCGGTGAAAATCTAATTTTCTTTTTCCGTTATCAGGTTGGCCATATGTATATCCGTTACTTTATGTGGAATTTTGTTGGACGTCAAGATGATGTTCAGAGCCATGGTGGAATTGAGAATGGAAATTGGATTAGCGGTATTAAACCCGTTGATAGGATTTTTGTTGGTAACCAGAATGCACTTACCGATGATATGAAAAACCATCCATCGCGCAATACTTACTTTTTCCTTCCTTTAATTCTTGGGCTTATTGGTATTTACTATCAGTTGGTTTTGAAGAGGGATAAACGTAATTTCTTTGTGGTTTTCATGCTTTTCTTTTTAACTGGTATAGCAATTGTTATTTACCTCAACCAGTATCCGTTGCAACCTCGTGAGCGCGATTATGCATATGCTGGTTCATTCTATGCATTCACTATTTGGATAGGATTGGGTGTTTTGGCCGTTTACGAATGGATCAAAAAAGTGCTTTCCGAAACATCAGCCGCAGGAGCAGCCGGAATTCTGTGTATGTCAGTTCCTTTAATTATGGCAACCCAAAACTGGGACGACCACGACAGGTCGGGCCGTTACACTGCGCGCGATTTTGCAGCCAACTACCTAAACTCATGTCCACCCAACGCCATTCTTTTTACCAATGGCGACAACGATACTTTCCCGCTTTGGTACGCTCAAGAGGTTGAGGGAATTAGAACAGATGTTAGAATCGTTAACCTAAGTCTGTTAGGAACCGATTGGTATATAGACCAAATGAAGATGAAGTGCTACGAGTCAGCGCCCCTTCCTATATCGATGGACCACAGCAAGTACGTTCAGGGAACTCGCGATATTGTTTATATCTACAGTCGAATTAACGAGGCCGTTGAACTTAAGAATATAATGACATTTCTTGCTAGTGATGATGTAAACACTAAACTTCAAGTGCCAGGTGAAAGCCCACTTCCTTACATACCCGCAAATAAACTTAAGTTAACCGTTAGTAAAGAAAAAGTTCTCTCGAGTGGAACAGTTAAAGCAAAGGATGAGTCATTAATTGTACCAACAATGGAGTGGACCATTAAGGGTTCTCATATTCAAAAGGCTGCAATGATGATTCTTGAAATCATCGCAAATAACAACTGGGAGCGTCCAATTTATTTCGTTTCTCCCCACGGTGATGGCGATGTTGGCCTTTCGGAATACCTTCAGCATGATGGTTTTGCGTATAGGCTCGTTCCAATAAAAACAACTCCAGCCGATTTCCTTTCAATAGGTAGAATTGATAATGATATTCTTTACGAAAAGCTAATGGGCACCTTTAAGTGGGGCAGAATGAATGAGCCCGATGTATTTATCGACCACAATAACCAGCGTACCGCAATGGTTCTTAAGTTACGAAACACTTTTAACAGATTGGCAACCCAGTTAATAGCTGAGAATAAAAAGGATTCGGCATTGAATGTCCTTAATAAAGTTTCTGACTTAATGCCACACGAGAAATTCCCTTACGATTTCTTTATGATTGGAATAGCTGAAAATTACTATAAATTAAATCAAACAGAGAAGGCCAATGCCATAGTAAAAAAATATAATAATATACTGATTCAAAAGCTAAAGTATATCGATAGTCTTGAACCCCGATTCCAAGGTTATTTTGACTACGATTATAGGGTTAGTTTACAAACATTGAGCGAGCTAAGCAATATAACATCAATTTATGGTCAAGTAGACTTAAGATCTGAAATTGATAACGGTTTTAAACTTTTTATAGGGAATTATTCATCAAAAAAATAAATATTAACTTTTGATTGCACTTCCCGTCAAAATGATGTTTATTTAGGGTGTTTTTTTTCCATTAGTTAGTAACTTTG
>CAZTVB010000393.1:0-3227 GCA_964616315.1 uncultured Rikenellaceae bacterium | reverse complement strand
CGAGCCTCCTGAACTTGGCTTGGGTCGCGCAATGGAATGAACGCCTTAACAAGGATTGAAACGATATCCTTATTCAACTTATCAATCATTGTGCGGAATAACTCATAAGCCTCCAATTTATAGATAAGCAAGGGGTCTTTTTGCTCATAAGCAGCATTCTGAACGCTTTGCTTCAACTCATCCATTTCACGTAGATGCTCTTTCCAGTACTCATCAATGGTGTATAGAATGATTGTTTTTGCGAATGAACGGCTTAAATCCTTACCACCAGACTCATATGCTTTTTTAAGGTTTGTTACAATTTGGTAAACCTTTTGTCCATCGGAAATTGGAACTACAATATTCTCGTAAATAGCCGATTGCTTCTCGTAAACATCCTTTATTACAGGGTATGCTTGGTTTGCAATGGTTGAAATTTTACGGTCGTATGAGCTGATTGTAGTTTGATATAGTTTATCAGTAATATCGCTTGGCTTAGTTTCAAGGTATTCCTCCTCGTTAATAGGTGCTTCAACGGAGAAATTTTTGATACTTTCAAGGTTGAAATCCTCGTATGTAGAGTTACCATGGAATTCGCCTACCATCGATTCGCAAACATCGTAGAACATGTTGGAGATATCCACATCAAGTCTTTCGCCGTAAAGTGCGTGGCGGCGACGGGTGTAAATAACCTCGCGTTGTGCATTCATAACGTCATCGTACTCAAGTAAACGCTTACGAATACCAAAGTTGTTTTCCTCTACTTTTTTCTGAGCACGCTCAATGGATTTCGAAATCATAGAGTGCTGAATTACTTCGCCCTCCTTCAATCCTAAGCGGTCCATGATTTTTGCGATACGGTCGGAGCCAAACAAACGCATCAAATCGTCCTCCAATGAAACGTAGAATTGCGATGAACCTGGGTCTCCCTGACGACCAGCACGTCCGCGTAACTGGCGGTCTACACGACGCGATTCGTGACGCTCAGTACCAATAATCGCCAAACCACCAGCACCCTTTGTTTCTGAAGTTAACTTGATGTCGGTACCACGACCTGCCATGTTGGTTGCAATGGTCACCGTTTTTGGACGTCCAGCCTCTGCAACAATCTCGGCCTCGCGTTGGTGCTGTTTAGCGTTCAGTACGTTATGCTTAATACCTTTCAGTTTAAGCATACGGCTCAACAATTCCGATACCTCCACCGATGTTGTACCCACAAGTACTGGGCGACCAGCATCGGTAAGTCTTACAATTTCATCGATAACTGCGTTATATTTCTCACGTTTGGTTTTGTAAACCAAATCGTCCATATCCTTACGAACTACAGGGCGATTGGTTGGAATAACCACTACGTCGAGTTTGTAGATAGTCCAGAACTCTCCAGCTTCGGTTTCTGCAGTACCAGTCATACCCGCTAGTTTGTGGTACATACGGAAGTAGTTCTGAAGTGTGATTGTTGCGAATGTTTGGGTTGCTGCTTCAACCTTAACACGCTCCTTAGCCTCAATGGCTTGGTGTAAACCATCGGAGTAACGGCGACCATCGAGAATACGGCCAGTTTGCTCGTCAACAATTTTCACTTTGTTGTCCATAACCACATACTCCACATCCTTCTCGAACATAGCGTATGCTTTAAGTAGTTGATGAACTGTATGAACGCGTTCAGATTTTACTGCGTAATCGCGAAGTAATTCGTCTTTTTTAGTAATCTTTTCGGAGTGGTCGGTTACTGTTTTTTCAATTTCAGCAACCTCGCTACCAATATCGGGTAACACGAAGAACTTTGGGTCTTCCGATGAACTTGTAATTAAATCGATACCCTTATCGGTTAACTCAACAGAGTTCAGTTTTTCATCAATAACAAAGAATAAATCATCGGTGACAATATGCATATTCTTGTTATTATCC
Organism: uncultured Rikenellaceae bacterium; assembly: GCA_964616315.1. Taxonomy (GTDB): domain Bacteria; phylum Bacteroidota; class Bacteroidia; order Bacteroidales; family Tenuifilaceae; genus SB25. The sequence continues at coordinate 1,340 of CAZTVB010000393.1, read as the reverse complement.
TGCATGTAAAAGTTCTCTGTTTTTAGCAAAAGTGCTTTATTGCCCTGTTCGCTTAAAAACTTGATAAGCGGTTTATACTTGGGCATACCTTTAAACGCTCTAACAAGCAACTTTCCGCCCTCTTCAGTTTTATTCTCTGAGATTAATTTACGAGCATCGGCAAGAAGTTGAGTAACCAACGCTTTTTGAGCGTTCACAAGTTTTTCAACCTTTGGTTTGTACTCCTCAAACATCTGGTCGTCGCCTTTTGGAACAGGACCAGAAATGATAAGCGGTGTACGGGCATCGTCAATTAACACGGAGTCAACCTCGTCCACAATTGCATAATGATGCTTGCGTTGAACCAAATCTTCAGGTGCAACAGCCATATTATCGCGGAGATAATCGAAACCGAACTCATTATTTGTACCGAAAGTGATATCGGCATTGTAAGCTTTGCGGCGTGCCTCGGAGTTGGGTTGATGCTTATCGATACAATCGACAGATAAACCGTGGAATTCATAAATTGGCCCCATCCACTCGGAGTCACGGCGTGCTAGGTAGTCGTTAACTGTAACAACGTGAACACCTTTACCTGCCAATGCGTTTAGGAAAACAGGTAGTGTAGCAACAAGGGTTTTACCCTCACCAGTTCCCATCTCCGATATTTTACCTTGATGAAGCACAGCACCACCAATAAGCTGAACATCGTAGTGAACCATATCCCAAACAACCTCATTCCCGCCAGCGGTCCAACGATTTTTGTATGTTGCCTTATCGCCTTCAATTGTAACAAAATCCTTTTGTGCTGCAAGGTTTCGGTCAAATTCCGATGCAGTTACTACAACCAACTCATTCTCCTTGAATCGGCGGGCAGTTTCCTTAACAATGGAGAAAGCATCAGGGAGAATCTGGTTGAGAATTTCCTCTATTTTTTCATCAATTAGCTTGATAATTCTCTCTACCTCTTTATATATTTCGTCTTTCTCATCGTATCCAATGGTATCGGATTCCATTTGCTGCTTAAGGTTTTCAACCTTAGCCTCATCCTCAGCAATATATTCCTTAATTTTTAATCGAAGATTCTGTGACTCCTCACGTAGTTCGTCGTTTGATAGGGTTGTGTATTTGGGGTAAACCTCTTTAATCTTATCAAGAATTGGCATCAATTCCCGTAAATCGCGGTCAGACTTTGTTCCAAAAAGTTTTGCGAAAAATTTATTAATTCCCATTTTACTATAAATTATTTTGTTTAAAGCCAACAAATTTAACCGTTTTTTTTCTATTTGTCAGAGAAAAGGCAAATATTAAGCTAAAAAGAATTAACAGGAGTTGGTAGCAGGAAGATTGAAGTAGGAAGT
>CAZTVB010000392.1:0-3228 GCA_964616315.1 uncultured Rikenellaceae bacterium | reverse complement strand
GCGCAAAGGTAATAAAATATCGTTTTTTATTTGTTAAAATTTAGAGCCGCTTTCACAAAATCTACAAAAAGTGGATGTGGCTTAAGAACCGTGCTGCTATACTCTGGGTGAAACTGCACACCAACAAACCAATTATGCGATGGAATCTCCATTATCTCAACCAAATTGGTATCGGGATTGATTCCAACTGGAGCCATACCAGCTTTCTCGAACTGCTCCAAGAAAAGGTTGTTGAACTCGTACCTATGACGGTGACGTTCCTGTATATCGGCCTTGTGGTAAGCGGCAAACGCTTTTGTGCTCTTTTTAACATTGCATGGATACGCGCCTAACCTCATTGTTCCGCCCATATCGGTGATACCTTTTTGGGCCTCCATAAGGTCAATAACTGGGTATGGTGTATTGCGAACCATCTCGGTTGAATTAGCCTCAGTCAGACCAAGTACGTTACGTGCAAATTCAATAACAGCACACTGCATTCCTAGGCAAATCCCAAAGAATGGTACGTTATTCTCACGCGCATACTTAACCGCAAGTATTTTCCCCTCAATGCCTCTGTGTCCAAAACCAGGGGCAACCAAAATCCCCTTCAAATCGCTCAACTTTTCTGCAATATTTGAGTTGGTTAAATCTTCCGATTGAATTAACGATAGTTCTACCTTGCACTCGTTAGCCGCGCCAGCATGTATAAACGATTCAACAATTGATTTATAGGCATCTGGAAGTTCTACGTATTTTCCAACCAATCCAATCTTCACTCGCGATTTTGGATTTTTAAGGATATTTACAAACTTGTTCCAATCCTCAAGTTTTGGTTCGCCCTTAGGCTCAAGGTTAAGCTTACGGATAATGGTAGAATCCAGATTTTCCTTCTGCATCAAAAGAGGAACTTCGTAAATTGTTTTAACATCAATTGACTCAACCACAGCCTCGGCTTCTACGTTACAGAACAACGCAACCTTGCGGCGTAGGTCTTGACTCAATGTTTTTTCAGTACGTAGCACCAATACATCGGGTTGAATACCGTTCTCCAAAAGCACCTTAACCGAATGCTGTGTTGGCTTAGTTTTTAGTTCGCCCGATGCGGAAAGGAATGGAACTAAAGTAAGGTGAATAAATGCGGAGTTACCTGCACCCAACTCCCAACGTAACTGACGTACAGCCTCAATGTATGGCAATGACTCAATGTCACCCACAGTGCCACCAATCTCGGTGATTACCACATCAAGTTTATTCTTTGTTCCAAGCAGTTTAATTCTACGCTTAATTTCATCGGTGATATGAGGGATAACCTGAACGGTTTTGCCCAAATAATCGCCATGACGCTCCTTGCTAATCACTGTCTGATAAATCTTACCAGTGGTTACGTTATTTAACTGCGATGTGGGAACGTTTAAAAAACGCTCATAGTGCCCCAGGTCTAAGTCTGTTTCGGCTCCATCCTCAGTAACGTAGCACTCGCCGTGCTCATAGGGATTTAAAGTTCCAGGGTCTACATTGATGTAGGGGTCGAGTTTTTGGATGGTAACCGAGTAACCTCTGCTTTGCAAAAGCTTTGCAAGCGATGCAGAAATAATTCCTTTACCAAGCGATGAAGCAACTCCACCTGTTACAAAAACATACTTAGTACTCTGTGGCATGATTTCTATAGTTTTTTATTTGATATCGTTAATACTAAAAAGTTAAAGGTTGAAGTGGAAAGTGGTGGTAAATGAAAATAAAGCAAATACACACAAAACACTAAACACAATCAACCAAAAACTTTGAATATTGTAAACTCTAGTCGAGTTGGTCTATAAGTTTAATTTTTTCCTCTAAAAGCACAATCTCCTCTTTAGCTTTCTTAATCTTGCGCTCAACCTCATGAATCATAGCCTCAGCATTCTTGGTGCGTGCAAAGAAACCAATATTGTTCTCCCAAAGTGCAATGTCGCTCTCAAGTTGACGAAGACGGTTGAACAGTTTATCGCGTTCGCTCCTCAATTTATTCTCCTGACGTGCATTGCCGTGTGCGCCATCAATTTTAGATTTGAAACGCAATAGGTTACGCTTGCTTTCCTCAATATTCAACTGCTCAAAGTGTTTATTGATAGCTGCTCTGTATCGCTTCTGGATATCTTCCTTATATTTAATTGGTACAAACCCAATTTCCGCCCAACGGCGCTGAAAATCCTTTAAAGCATTAAGGTTTGCCTCAACATCCTCAGAAATTACGAAGGCTTCAATATCTGCAATTAATGCCTCTTTTGCCTTAAGGTTATTGTCGTAGCTGTTATCAACTTTCGAAAAATGTTGCGATTTTTGATTGAAGAAGTAGTCGCAAGCAGCACGGAATCGTTTCCAAAGTTCCTCGGAATGCTTACGTGGAACAGGACCAATCTCTTTCCAGCGTTTCTGTAGGTTGATTAAATCTTCAGTGGTTTTCTTCCATTCATTGCTATCCTTCAACGACTCAGCCTGAATGCAAAGTTCTGTCTTTAGCTGAAGATTATTTTGCTGCACTTCGCGAGCATCAACGTAGAATTCGCGCTTATGACCAAAGAATGCATCGCAGGCAGTACGGAAACGTTCGTAAATTTTGTTGTTATCCTTTTTAGGAGCAAAGCCTATGGTTTTCCAAACCTTCTGCAATTCAATCATCTCCTTGGAGCGCTGATTCCACTCCTTGTTGCTTTTTATAACCATTGAAGCTAACTCCTCGGCCTTTTCGCAAAGCAAAGTTTTAGCGTCAAGGTTTTTCTTCTGCTCATCGCGTAAACCTTCAAAATGCTCTTGGTGTTTCTTGTTAATTTTACCAGTCGCCTCCTTGAAACGCTCCCAAATTTCGTTTTGATTCTCGCGAGGAACAGGGCCTACCTCACGCCACTGCTCATGGAATTTTTGTAATTTTTTGAATGCAGTAACAATTGATGGCTCAAGCAACAATTCCTCTGTTTTTTCGCAAAGGCTAATCTTTTCCTCCAAGTTTTTCTTAAGGTCAAGGTCGCGTAACTCCTTATTTATTTTGATAAAATCGTAGAAATTCTGTACGTGATGATGGTAGTTCTCCCACAAATCGTTAAGGTTTGCCTGTGGAATTGGGCCAATCTCTCTAAATTTTTGTTGAAGTTGACGGAATTCCTGGAATGTACGGTTTACATCCTCAGAGTTATTAACTAATTCCTTAATCTGCTCAATGATTTGAAGTTTTTGCTCCAAATTATGCTGTTTTTGCTGCTCAATATCGTG
>CAZTVB010000391.1:0-3231 GCA_964616315.1 uncultured Rikenellaceae bacterium | reverse complement strand
GAAAAATAAGGCAGCATTTTGCCGCCTTTTGAGCCTCTCACGGGACTTGAACCCGCGACCTGCGGTTTACGAAACCGCTGCTCTACCGACTGAGCTAAAGAGGCATTTTACAGTGCAAAATTAATTTTTTTTTATGCAAACTAAAGGTAAATATTAACCTAAAAGGATAAAAGCGCCTTAATCCGCTGAACTAATGGAGGATGCGAATAATGAATAATAACATATAAAGGATGAGGCGTAAGGTTTGAGTAATTCTGTGCAGCCAACTTTTTGAGAGCAGATATTAATGAGATGCCCAAGCCGAATCCATTGGCAAAATTATCCGCAGAAAACTCCATTTTCCGACTTAAAAAATTTGTAAATAAACCAATTATGGACTGTACAGGGCCAAAAATTAACGCAAACCCTAAGATGTTAAGTTGAAAATTTGGTGTGCTATTGGACATTGACCCAAAAACTGGAGTAAAAATATCACTACTGCTAATTTTGGTAAATAAGAATAGAAATATTCCTGTAACCGAAAGACTAATGGCAAAGTTTATCCAGATATGCCTCTTCTTATAATGACCTATTTCGTGGGCTAAAACTGCCTCAATTTCATCGGCTGAAAGTTTATCCACCAAAGTATCATACAGGTAAATTCGCTTATTCCTACCCCAGCCAGTGAAAAAAGCATTTCCTTTTGTGGAACGCTTAGAACTATCTAATACAAATATATTTTTAGCAGAAAACCCCGCATTTAGGGCCAAGCGCTCTAATTTATCTTTCAACTCGCCATCGGGCAATGGGGACTTTTTGTTAAATAAAGGCAAAATGATGGATGTATATAATATGGTAGAAAACAGCGAAAGTATAAATATAAACACTAAAACTGGCAACCAAAATAAGGCAGGATAACTAACATACAACCAAGTTATTAATGAAAGTATAATTCCTCCTAGAATTATTGTTAAGAGGGTTGATTTTAATATGTCAGTAAAGAACAGCTTTCGCGTTGATTTATTAAATCCATATCTTTCCTCGATAACAAAACTATCATAGTAATCGAATGGGATGGATAAAATCTGGCCAATGAACCATAAAACCCCAAAGAATACTAAGGATTGAAGAACTCTGTTTTCAATATTTTGAGCAATAGTGTCGTTTAGCAAACCAAAGTATCCTAAAATAAATACGGCTGTTGTAATTACTACCATAAATGTACTCTCAACCAACGATGCGTTCAGTTTTTCTTGCTCATAGTTTTGTTGCTTCGCATAGTTCTCTGAATCGTAAACATCGGACACAACTTCATCTAATTGTGCTTTCTTGATATAACTTGTGTTGATTAACTCTATCAACACATTCAAAAGATGACCGCCAACAAGAATTATAATAATCGTAAAGTAGATTAAACTTTCCATCACACCTATTTATTTGCTTCAATTCTTTCCTCAATAATACTTCTGTAATCCTCAATTTCCTCCAACTTAGGGTTTAACTTTTGAGCCTCGTTCAGCCATTCTATCGCAACATCGAAATTCCCTAACATTTCGTTTGCCAATGCCATATTAAATGCAGCCCTTGCTGCGATGGTGCGATTTTTATCGCTTGTATGCTTTTGCCATAATGCTGCGGCATCAATCCAGTTGCCTTTTTCTGCAAAAGCAGTAGCCTGCGAAAAATACTTGGAATTACCATTAAAAAGAATCCGCGTATCGTTGTTCCATGTAGGAGCTATTAACTTGGCGTATTTTTCTGCAGCATCGGCACCCGCGTATGCTGAAGCGGTGAAAAAACCGGGTAGTTGATTTCCTGTCCGCACTTCAACCCAGTCGGTTGCTTCCCACGATAAGGTATCGCGGTGCAGAAATGAGTTCGATATCTTTTTACTCCGCAAATCGTATACACGCCAGTATGAGTAAACCGCAATATCCAAATAACCATAGTACGACTTAATTCCATTTTCCCACTTTGGAATATTATCGGAGTACGGGTTTATTCGCATATAATCCAACGAGATAATAACCTCTGCATCCTCATTTTTTTTTGATATTTTGCCAATTTGCTCCCAACTCAAAGGCAAAATTACCTTTGATGTGTCGCTTCTATAGTAAAATGTATTAATGGGCTCCAACTCCTCGTATATTGGAGATGCAAGCAATAATTCCCCCAATGAGTTTACGGCTTCCGAAGAGGCAACGCTATCTAAAGCCCATTCCATCATGGCCTTTTTATTTGGGAGTTCCCTATTATACAAATTAGCCAAAATCAACACTTTACCCGACGTAATAGGCAAACTCTGCTTTGGCTTATCGAAATACTGAATATCAATAGAGCGATAAGGAATACAAGAACTAAGCAATAGTAATCCTAAAGCTATCAATAAGATTTTTTTTAATGCCATACCTTAAGAAATCTCGTTAAAAAAAGAAAACCATCTAAATTTTAGATGGTTTTCAAGTGTAAATATAAATACTTTTTTAGGTATTCATTGCACCACAAACATTAATTACCTGTCCGCTAACATATGAAGATAGGTCTGAACCTAAGAATATACAAACATTAGCTACATCATCTGGTGTACCACCGCGTTGAAGTGGAATTTTTTTAGCCCACTCTTCACGCACCTCTTCAGGAAGTTGATGAGTCATTTCAGTAATAATAAAACCTGGAGCAATTGCATTTGAACGGATGTTCCTAGAACCAAGTTCTCTTGCAATAGCCTTTGTAAAGCCAATAATACCTGCCTTAGAAGCAGCATAGTTAGCTTGACCAGCGTTGCCTGAAACACCAACCACGGAACTCATATTGATAATAGAACCACTTCTCTGCTTAAGCATATACTTCTGCACCGCTTTAGTTAGGTTGAAAACCGACTTTAGGTTAACCCTAATAACTAAATCCCACTGCTCTTCGGTCATACGCATTAATAAGGTATCGCGAGTAATACCTGCATTATTTACAAGAATATCGATTGTACCAAAATCCTTAGCAATCTCATCAACAATTTGCTGTGAGTTTTCAAAGTTGCTGGCATCCGATGCATATCCTTTAGCTTTAACGCCAAGCGCAGTAAGTTCTTTTTCAAGACTCTGCATATTTTCATCGTATGCAATATCAGTGAAAGCCACATTAGCTCCCGCCTTTGCAAAAGCAATAGCAATAGAACGGCCAATACCTCTACCCGCTCCTGTTACTATACCAGTTTTTCCTTCTAATAACTTCATAGTTTAATTTTTGTCGTTAACG
>CAZTVB010000390.1:0-3274 GCA_964616315.1 uncultured Rikenellaceae bacterium | reverse complement strand
CCTTCTGGACCGCTATGTATATAGAGTTTACCATCGCGATAGCCAAAGTTAAAGGGTAAAACGTAAGGTTTCCCATCATTATCAATCATTGATACATGGCAAACTTCGGTTCCGTTAATTATTGACTCAATATCGGCTTTTGTTAAATCGCTTCTTGACTTCATGGTATAGATTATCTAGTTTGGTTTATTTTTCTGCGTATAAATTTAATCAATTCCGATATCCAAAGGATAAGCGAGGTAAATAAAATTACCAAAAACCAATCGTAAACCTTTAATGGAACGGTTCTAAAAAAAGCACCTCCAAACTGAATAATAAATACTTGTCCAACTACAATAAGTAAAGCAATTAGCAGAAAACTTCTATTCTTGAATAAACCTTTGAATGCAGAAACATTTTGTCCGTAAACACGGGCATTAAATAAATTCCAGAACTGAAGCATAACAAACACATTGAAAAATAAGGTTAACTCATAGTTAGTAACCTCTCCATCACTCTTCAAATACTGAAGCATTGCTATTAAAGCAACAAAGAATGCTCCAGCAGTGTAAACTATTCCATTACGAATTGACTTACTAATAATAAAATCGTCAGTTTTACGTGGATGCCGCTTCATAACTCCAGCGTGTGGTGGTTCTGTAGCCAAAGCCAGCGCTGCAAAAGTGTCCATAATCAGATTCACCCATAGCATTTGGGTAACGGTTAATGGCAGAGTTATTCCAGTAAAAGGACCTGTAAGCACAATTGCAACCGCAAGTAGGTTTATGGTTAACTGAAAGAACAGGAATTTCTGAATATTCTGAAACAGAGTCCTTCCCCAACGCACAGCATTCACAATACTTGCAAAAGAATCGTCGAGCAGAATTATATCGCTAGCTTCCTTGGCCACCTGAGTTCCGGTTCCCATAGCCAAACCAACATTCGCTCTGTTGAGCGAAGGGGCATCGTTGGTTCCATCGCCAGTAACAGCCACTACCTGACCTTGCTCCTGAAGTAAACGTACCAATTTCAACTTATCCGAAGGACGTGCCCGGTACATAATCTTCAAATTACCAATAATTTTTGAGGCTTCGGCATCGGATAATGCCTCAAAATCAGGTCCAGAAATAGCAATATGGCTTGAATTATCAGCGTATATATTAATTTGCTTACCTATGGATGATGCCGTGACAACATTATCGCCAGTAATCATTTTCACATCGATACCTGCGGTATGGCAACTTGCCACAGCGTGAGCTACATCGCCACGAACAGGGTCGGCAATACCAACAAATCCTACAAAATTGAGATCTGAAGGGGTGTCTTCGTAATTATAATTGTCAGAGCCTAGCTCTCTGTATGCAAAAGCAATAGATCTAAGCGACTTGCTCTGGTACTCCTCAATAATTTGCTTTGATAGTTTTGCGACAGATTCATCGGTTTTCGACATCGAAAGTACAATTTCGGGAGCACCTTTAACAAGTAAGAATCGTTTGCCCTGTTTGTCAGTCCCAATTGTAAACATGTACTTCTTCTCCGAAGAAAATGGCAATTGGTACTCAACCTTAAAATTCTCCCTTAAGAACCTATAATCAACGCTATTATTATTTAACCATAACAAAAGCGCAGCATCGGTAGGATTTCCAACCGTTTTTGTTTTTTCATCACTAAAATCCAAATGAGCCGAAGAGTTAACGGCCATGGAATACTTTAGCACATCCGATTCTATTGAATTTTCTTTAATATCGACATTACCTATGAAATGCCACTCCAGAACAGTCATCTGATTTTGGGTAAGCGTACCTGTTTTATCGGTACAAATAACCGTTGCCGCACCCATTGTTTCGGTTGCCTGCATACGACGGACAAGATTGTTCGCCGCTGTCATTTTACGCATACTGTAGGCTAGGCTAAGCGTTACGCTCATTGCCAAACCCTCTGGTACTGCAACTACAATTAAGGTCATTGAAACCATAAAGTAGTTGAGTAAACTACTAAGCACATCAACTGAAAACCAATTTTGAGCAAGGAAAAAATCGACACCCAAAAACGAGCCAATAATTGCAGAAACCCCAAGCACCAATAAGCCAATAGCAAGTGATACAATTACCGCATTAACTTTAACCTTTTGGAAAATATCGGGTATTGCAAACTTTAAACCAGCCTGATTGAGCAGGTAATTAATTGAAGGCAACCAAAACTTAGTAAGCAACCCAACAATGGTAAGCACTATAGCTCCAAAAACAAATTTTTGATGAGAATCTAAAGCAAAACTTGCGCTGGAAATATCCACAAATGCAAGTATTGCAAAGATTAAAATAGCCAACAAAAATGCTGAGGAACTTATAAAATCGCTCAACCTATGTAACTGAATAGTTAACGGAGTTGGAGCATCAATACGGATTGTTGCTTCGCGTGCGGTGGTTCCAATCTCAGTTTTATCGCCCACAGCGGTTGTTTCAACAATCCCATGTCCCTCAACCACAGCAGTGCTCTTAAGCACCTTATTAACAGGGTATGTGTGTGAACCATCATCGGCAGAAATATCGTGACTTTTACGAGCGATTGGCTCACCTGTTAGCGATGATTCATTAACGGATAAAGCCACCGATTCCAACAAAATTCCATCGGTTGGTATTTCATCGCCCCTGTCGATAATAACAATATCGCCAACAACTAAATCGCGCTTAGGAACACTGGTAACATTGCCATCGCGAATAACCTTAACAGGCATTTCGTCGTTAACCTGATTAAGTATATCGAACTCCTTCCCTGCCCTATACTCGTTAATAAACGACATAAAGGTGGCCAGAAAAATAGCAAGCACAATTCCAACACCCTCAAGGTAATGCCCATTAAATATACCAACACCAATAGCAATTGATGCCGCAATGGAGAGTATCCGTATGATTGGGTCGTTAAACTTTTCGAGAAATAATTTCCACCATGGGTCGCGCGGAGGTGGAGTTAAAATATTCTCGCCATGTAAACGCCTGCTCTCTAAAACCTGTTCTACCGATAAACCTTGATGTTTAATGTCCATGTAAAAATTTATTAGTGAAATTGCACCCAAAATTAGTTGAAAAAATCACATCAACATTAATATTGATGAACATCAATAACAATTCAATTGAATAATTGGTTGCTTAAAATTTTAAAAAGATGTAGGTTTGCACTCTAAATTTATGTAAAACAATACCAAAATGGGAAGAGCGTTTGAATATAGAAAAGCCCGCAAAATGAAACGTTGGGGCAATATGGCCCGAGTATTTACAAGACTTGGCAAGGAAATTAC
>CAZTVB010000389.1:0-3278 GCA_964616315.1 uncultured Rikenellaceae bacterium | reverse complement strand
ATGCTATTCAACTTAATAACTCAATAACTCATTCTCCTGCCTATTCTGTAATTAATCAACGCCAATTGTCCTCATTTTCAAATCATCAAATTTCCAAATTGTTTCATTGTCTCATTGTCCAATTGTCCGATTGTCCAATTGTCTCACGTTTTCAATCGTTTGCGATTGTTTAACACTTAAGCCGATAATCAAAAATGTGTCATTCCAATTTTTTTAATAATTTTGTAAACTCACAAAGTGTTCGTTTGTTAATAAGTAAATATCAATCAATAGTTTAATTAAATCTGATACATAAATGTCAAAAGTAAAACGCGTTTATTTCTTCGGTAACAAAACAGCCGAAGGAAAAGCAGATATGAAAAATCTGCTTGGTGGAAAAGGAGCCAACTTGGCCGAGATGTGTCTATTGGGACTTCCTGTTCCTGCAGGATTCACCATTACAACCGAAACTTGTAACGATTATTATGCAAATAATAATGAGCTTCCAGCTGATTTAATGGAGCAAGTTTGGACTGCAATGGCAGATGTTGAGAAGGCAATGGGTATGAAGTATGGCGATTCTGAGAATGCACTTCTTTTGAGTTGCCGTTCTGGTGCTCGTAGCTCAATGCCTGGTATGATGGATACTGTTCTTAATATTGGTCTTTGCTCGGCTACAATTCCAGGTCTTCTTAAGAAAACCAACAACCCACGTTTTGTTTACGACTCGTACCGTCGTTTAATTATGATGTACGCCGACGTGGTTATGGAAAAAGCTGAAGGACTAGAGCCAGTTGATGGTAAAGGTATCCGTAAGCAACTTGATGATATGCTTGACGAGTACAAGCACAGTAAAGGTTGCAAATCCGACACAGACCTATCTGCTGATGATTTGAAAACTCTTGCAGAGGAGTTCAAAAAACGCGTTAAGAGTTCATTGGGTAAAGAATTCCCTGATGATGCTAAAGAGCAATTAGTTGGTGGTATTAAAGCCGTATTCAAGAGTTGGAATGGTAAAAAAGCAGTTTCGTACCGTCGTATTGAGGGTATTCCTGATAACTGGGGAACAGCTGTTAACGTTCAGGCAATGGTGTTCGGTAATATGGGCGATTCTTCTGCAACTGGTGTTGCATTTACCCGTAACCCTGCAACTGGTGACAATATCTTCTACGGTGAGTGGTTAGTTAACGCTCAAGGTGAAGACGTGGTTGCAGGTATCCGCACTCCAAATCCACTAAATGACGATACAAAGAACGAGCAAAATAAGCACTTGCATAGTATGCAAGAGTTAATGCCTGGTACATACAAAGAACTAGATGCAATCCGCAACACCCTTGAGAAATCGTTCAAGGATATGCTTGATATCGAGTTCACTATTCAGGAAGGTAAACTTTACATGTTACAATGTCGTGCTGGTAAACGTACTGGTACTGCTGCGTTGAACATGGCTATGGATATGCTACACGAAAAACTAATTGACGAGAAAACTGCAGTATTGCGTGTTGACCCTGCTCAATTAGACGAGTTACTTCACCCAATTTGTAACCCTGCTGAGGAGAAAAAGGTTAACCCAATTGTAAAAGGTTTACCTGCTGGTCCTGGTGCAGCTGTTGGTAAAGTTGTTTTCACTGCTGAGGATGCTGTTGCTTGGAACCGTAAAGGTGAGAAAGTTATCCTAGTTCGTGAGGAAACTAACCCAGAGGATGTTGAAGGTATGCGTGCTGCAGAGGGTATTTTAACTGCTCGTGGTGGTATGACTTCGCACGCTGCACTTGTTGCTCGTGGATGGGGTAAATGCTGCATTGTAGGTGCTGGTGGCATGCATGTTGATGTTGCTAAGAAAACTGCAAAAATACCTGGTACCGATATCGTTATTAAAGAGGGCGATATTCTTACATTGAACGGAACTAAAGGACACGTTTACACAGGTTCGCTTCCTTTGATGGATGCTTCTGAGAATCCACGTTTCCAAGAGTTCATGAAGATAGTGGACAAACATCGTAAGATGGGCGTTCGTACTAATGCTGATACTCCAGATGATGCAAGAATTGCCCGCGAATTTGGCGCTGAAGGTATTGGTCTTTTCCGTACTGAGCACATGTTCTACGGTAAAGGTTCTGAGCAACCATTATTCTTGCTTCGTAAGATGATTCTAAGCGATGGCGAGAAAGAGCGTCGTAGTGCACTTGATGAACTTTTCGTATTTGTTAAGAAAGATATCAAAGCTACTATGCTAGCTATGGATACTCTTCCTGTAACTTTCCGTTTACTTGACCCACCTCTACACGAGTTCGTGCCACAAAGTGAAGAGAAGCAAGCAGAACTTGCTAAGGCATTAGGTATTACTGCTGCTGCTATTGCTAAACGTGGTGAGGCTTTACATGAGTCGAACCCAATGATGGGACACCGTGGTGTTCGTCTTGGTGTTACATACCCAGAGGTTTCTGAGATGCAAATTCGTGCTATCTTTGAATCAGCAGTTGAGTTGATTAAAGAAGGACATCAACCACATCCAGAGATTATGGTTCCTGTTACCTGCGATGTTTCTGAACTTGATTTCACCAAGAAAATTGCTGACCGCGTTTACGCAGAGGTTTGCGCTAAGTTTGGTGTTAAAGAGATTAAGTACAAGTACGGTACTATGATTGAGATTCCTCGTGCTTGCTTACTTGCCGATCGTATGGCTAAAACTGCTGAGTTCTTCTCGTTTGGTACAAACGATCTAACCCAGATGACATTTGGTTTCAGCCGCGATGATATTGGTGGTTTCATGAACGATTACCTGGATAACAAAATGCTTGCTGCTGACCCATTCCAAACACTTGACCAAAGCGGTGTTGGACAGTTAGTAGAAATGGCTGTTACAAAAGGACGTGCTACCCGCAGTGACCTTAAGGTCGGTATTTGCGGTGAGCAAGGTGGGGATCCTGCATCTGTTGAGTTCTGCTTCAAAACAGGCTTAACTTATGTTAGTTGTTCTCCTTTCCGTGTCCCAATTGCTCGTTTAGCATCTGCTCAAGCAAGTATTAAGTTTGGTAAATAAGCTCTAAATAGTTTTAAAAGCGCCTTCAGAAATGGGGGCGTTTTTATTTTAATTAAGGTTTTAGACGGATTTAATTCATTTTAGACTATCTTTTAATAAGAATAAGTTTTGCATGATGGAAAATAAAATATCACAATGATTTTCCATAAATACATTCTCAAATATTAAATTTGTTTTAAAGAACGTTTTGTTGGTTATTGGTATGTAATTTGTACTATTCTCAACTTTGCGTTATATAATTTGAATTATATGAATA
>CAZTVB010000388.1:0-3290 GCA_964616315.1 uncultured Rikenellaceae bacterium | reverse complement strand
GGTGTTCGTTCCGATATTGCCATTAAGATTTTTGGGGATGATTTGGAGTATATCGACAAAAAAGCAATTGAAATTAAAGGATTAATAGAGGGAATTCCTGGCGCAAGTGATGTTATCCTTGAAAAGACAGCAGGACTTCCTCAAATTAAAATCGATTATAACCGAGCAAAAATTGCATACTATGGAGTAGATATAAAAACGCTTAACAGTTACCTAGCTGCAGCATTTGGAGGAGAAGCAACCGGAGTGGTTTTTGAAGGAGAAAAACGATTCGATTTGGTTGTAAGGTTTGACAAGCAAAGTAGAACGGGCATTGAAGATATTAAGCATCTTAGAGTACCTATTCCAAATGGTAGTCAGATTCCACTGTCGGAACTGGCCAACATACAATACGCTGAAGGACCAGCAAAAATATCAAGAGAAAACACTCATCGTAGAGTTGTAGTAAGCGTAAACGTGCGGAACAGAGATTTACAGTCCGTAGTAAAGGATATTCAAGCCACAGTCGATAAGGATATCGCACTAAAACCGGGCACTTACATTGCCTACGGCGGACAATTCGAAAATTTGCAAAATGCCACAAACCGGCTACTTATTGCAGTGCCGGTTGCTCTCTTACTAATATTCATATTCCTACACTTTGCATTCCAGTCGTTTAAGGATGCAATAATGATATTCACAGCAATTCCGCTGGCTACCGTTGGCGGAGTGCTGCTCCTTTGGTTACGGGGGATGCCGTTTAGCGTATCGGCAGGCGTGGGATTTATTGCATTATTCGGGATTGCAGTACTAAACGGAATTGTTCTTATAGAGCATTTAAAAGAACTAAAACACATCGGTGCAACTTGTATGCGCGATTTAATAATTCAAGGCACTAAAGATAGGTTACGGCCTGTTATGCTTACCGCAGGAGCAGCAGCAATGGGTTTTCTGCCTATGGCAATATCTACAGGTGCTGGGGCTGAAGTACAACGACCACTTGCCACTGTGGTAATTGGAGGATTATTTACCTCAACAATGCTTACAATGATTGCGCTACCTCTTATGTTCGAAATCTTTTACAACATTGTTGGAATAAAACTATTTCCGCTACGATTTATCAGGTCAAAGCAGTGCATTATTATTCTGTTAATACTAATACCTTCCTTTACCACTCTTGCTCAGAGTAAAGAACTTAAAATGGATGATGCTATAAATATAGCCTTGCAGAATAATAAAGAAATAAAAGCCTATACGCTTAAAGTTGATGAGCAAAAAGCATTGATATCTTCGGCTATTGCATTGGATAAAACAACCTTCACATTTGGCGCGGACCAAAATAACATTGCCGAAAATGGATACCCGCTAAAAGTTTGGGGTGTTTCACAAAGCATAAGTTTTCCCACACTTTATAGTGCTGAACTCAGAGCCAAAAGGGTTGAACACAACATTGCCGAAACCGAGTTGAAAATCAGAACAGAGAATTTAATGAAGCAAGTATCGTTAGGTTATGTTGAACTCCAAGTAGTAAACGAAAAATTGAAAATTTACGAAAACATAGACAGCCTTTACCTCAACATTCTAAAAGGCGCAACTATCCGAAATAGCAAGGGCGATATAACCAATCTTGATTTACTAACCATTAAGGCTAAGCAACAACAGGTAAAAAATCAACTTAACGAAATAAAATACAACCTAGAAAATTCAATTGCAAAACTTAAAACCTTAATGGGTTACGATAGTTCGTTTGTTGTTTCACCAGAAATTATTGTATTGCCACTTGCTGAAAAGGCAATTGAATCATCGACATATTTTTTATGGCTGAAAAATCAGGAAGCGCTAAGCATTGCAAACATCAGCATTGAAAAGAACAAGCTTATGCCCGATATATCATTTAACTACTTTCTGGGAACTAACTCATATGCAAATGCCCAAAAGTATCAAGGATTTGAGGCTGGTATTTCAATTCCAATATTTTTCAATGCACAAAAAGCTAAAATAAAAGCATCTAAATTTGCAATGAATGCAACCAAAAACCTTGCTGAGTACGAAATTGAACTCCTAAAAGTGAAACAAAAAGAGTTATTAAGTTCACACTTAAAGTTAAAGGAACTAATAGACTACTACAACGAAATTGGTGATAACCTTTACAATGAAATTACTAGAACCGCGAGGCTTAGCTTTGAAAATGGCGAAATTGATTTTCTGAAATTTGCCACAAGCACCGAAACCGCACTCCAAATAAGATTAGAGTATCTAAACAATCTGCTCAACTATACCAACGTAACACTTGAACTTAACCATATTTCAAAATAGAACCGTATGAAAACTACGAAACACCTCCTATATCTAACAATTGCAACATTCATCATGTATGCCTGTAGCAATAAACAAGAAGTTGCGGAACAAGAATCGGGTCTTATAGAAATTACAAATCAGCAATTCGAAACCGATTCGATGCAACTTGGCGAAATTGAAACAAAACTTTTTGAGAACATTGTGAAGTGTAATGGAACTACTGTACCACTACCCAATGGTATTGCAAAACTGAATGCTCCCATAAGCGGTATAATCAAAAGTATTAATTGCTCTAACGGAGAATCTGTTGATAAAAATCAGCCTCTAATTGAGATAACTGGCAATGAGATAATTGAAATTCAAAAGGAATTTGCAGAGGCATCGGCAAATTATAAGCGAATAAAAAGTGAATACGAACGGATTAAGTCTCTGTACAACGAAAAGGTTACTGCAGAGAAAGATTATATTGTCGCAGAAACAGAATTTAAAGCCTCAATGGCAAAATACTCTGGATTGAAACTGAAAATAGAGGCCATCGGACTAAGTATCTCAAAAATTGAGAATGGAGAGTTTTACTCGTCATACCAATTAAAATCGCCAATTAAGGGCTACATCTCCAACTTCAATGCATCAATTGGTAGTTATATAGACTTACAGGCTGAACTTCTGGAAATTATCAACCCTGACATGCTTCAAGTTAAACTATCAGTATTTGTTAATGAAATCGCAAATCTGAGAAAAGGGCAAACAGTTCGATTTAAATCGGCCAACACAGAGAATTATCAACTTGCCACAATAAGTTCTATTGGTGTTGCTATTAATAACGAAACAAAATCAATTGAGTGCTACGCCGCAATAACAAGCAAAAGAGCAATAAATCCAATAGCCTATGAATTTGTAGAATCTGAAATTGTAACAAGTATAGATACTGTAAAAGCACTTCCAAACGATGCAATAATTAAAACCGAAAGTGGTAACGCTGTTCTTGTTCTAGATAAACAAGAGAATAATAA